>JAJRVE010000038.1 GCA_024277445.1 Campylobacterales bacterium | reverse complement strand
CTAACATGCAGTCATGTACCCCGTTTTATACGGGTACTGTTACCCATCCAAAAAATCGTTAGGTGCTAAAAACCTCCACCTCGCATCTTACCACCCTCTTTACTTACAAGGTTATCTAAGATCAATAGCTTAGGCTGCCAGTTACTCTTAATGCAGTGATCTCTTCGCTCAGTCGTTATACTTAGTGCATAGTTCACAACAGTACTGTTTTGCTCCAGACTCTCTTGTATAGCCTTAACAGCCTTCTCATAAAAACCATAGATAAACTTCAAGGATCGCTTAGAAGCAGTTAGCGCGAGTAGGTTTAGCGTACTCTTCTCTTGGTCTCTTAGAACTAGACGATAGATCGTAAGGTTGCCATAACGTTTACGTTCTTCAACACTATAAGCATTAAAGATAAGATCAATGGAACGTTTATAGGCATGATTAAATCGATACCCACCTGCTGTATGGATCTCTTCATAAACAATATAGTGCGCATCATCTGCAGCAATAATACTTTGATCGATATAGAGTCTGCTCATGTTGATACGCTTTGTCTCAACGAGCGGAGTAGTGACGTTGATGGACGTCTTGTTGTTTGTAATAATCAATAGATCGCGCTCAGGCATCTATATGGATGAATACGTGCATCCAGAAGTTAAAAAGAGGCTCACAGCCGTTATAAGTGGTATGAACAGACGCACATCAATCTCCTTAAATATATGAACAACTGTTATTCTAGCATAGAAGTAAATTTCATTTTGTTCACCTCTATTTTTATGCCTATTTTAGCACTCGTTTTCTTCATTTTTTACTGCTCATATCAATTAACAAATCCCTATAAATAGGGCTTTATCTATATGAACAACTGTTCATATAGTATAGTACGAAACATACTATAGGTGAACAACTGTTCATATATAATTAAGCATAAGTTAACAACTGTTCATATATAGTTATAGGACATATTAACAACTGTTCACCTGAGGATATTATGCAAGAAAGCGGTAGTGGCAAGAACACGAAACAACTCATCTTAAAAGCCAGTATGGAACTCTTTTCTGAGTATGGTTACAAGGCAGCGTCGGTACGTAAGATCGCGTCTAAAGTTGGCATACGAGAGAGTGCTCTATACAACCACTTTACCAACAAAGAAGAGATCTTTACTGCTGTTGCAGCCACCCTATTTACAACCCCTACTTCGCCGAAACAGAGTGAACTAAGCATTGCAGAACGTGCCAAAGGTGGTAAAAAGTTTCTCTTCTCGTTCATCGTAGGTTACAAGCTCATGACCTTCGATGCCAAGAACGAACGCCTCTTTCGTATCTTGATGATAGAGCTACTTCAAAACAAGAGCATCAGAGACAGTTTTAAGAGTGAATTTCACAACAACAACATAAAAATGCTCTCAGAAGCCTTCTTTGTGATGATGCAAGAGGATCTCATACGTTCAGGAGACCCAAAATTGATGGCTATGGAGTTCCTAAGCCCACTTTTCTACCTTAGACTGCAAGTTACCCTTCTAAAGATAGACGGAGAGCCTACAACGTCTCTATCAACACAGTTTGAGAAGCATCTTGATTTTTTCTGGGAGAGTGTGGCACTCTAAACACTCTTTTGACCCTTAACTTTAATCTTGATAGCTTGGATAGAGCCAGATATAACTCTGAGTAACATGTAGTCTCAAATAAGTGATTATATTGCTCAATAACACTCATTTTTATGCTAAAGTCCATTGATATTATGAAGTATGATACCTATTATTGGCATGTCTGTTTTTATATGGATTTTCTAATTATAAATACTAATTCTATTAAATATGTTCTCAATATTGATATAGGAACTTGTTTTTAATCTTGTATATCCTCTTTTCATAAACAGTGATAAACCGAACTTTTTTACGATGCGGAATTTAGTTCCGCCCTGCATTAAGCTTTAGCTCTTTATCTCTGTCGCGTCAGAGAAATAGTTTTCGAGAAAAAAAGAGAGACGCTGTTCGTTAGACGTTGTAGTTCAATCACTAAAGTAGATAATCAACTGTCCTCTAATTTTCTACGACTCAAATAGCTAGTACTGGGAGTCTGTTTAACTTGGGATGGAAGCGAATGCTTCCACATAGATCGATACATTACCTCTTGAAGTTCTCTCTAACCCCTGCAAGGCTGAATGAAGGGAATGGAGTTCCGTAAGAAAACTGAACTGTTTGACTGTAAGGAGTTTTCAGTTTTTAGGAATGTAAAGAGTGGAATGAAGGAAGTCGCGAGCTAGCGACCCTGAAGCCGTTAGAGGCGGTTTTTCTGTTTCTCTTTTTTCCGAGAAAAAAAGAGAAAGGGTGAAGTCAAAATATATATCCAAAATAATGATTAAGTAACTCTAGCAAACTCGTGGATTCCTGTCTTCACAGGAATGACGGAAGAGCTACTTTCATGACAATGTGCTGCTAAACAGACTTAAAAATTACAATATTGAATTAAAAAAGATAAAGTATACAAATGGCTATTATAGGGTTTTACTAAATAATATGAATGAATATTTGATGATAAATTTGAAGTTTTTTGGCATATTGTAGTAGGTACAACAATAAGCCGGGTTTTGTTAATGTGGCAATTAATCTACTCTATATATTACTATATAGCTCTAGCGAAACAATAGCAATGTAAGACGCTAACCATCTGTTTCTTGCTGCCAGGTTGGGTTTACATAGCCTCCAAGATCACTCAAGGAGCTGGTGGGCTCTTACCCCACCGTTTCACCCTTACCTACTCCATAAATGGATAGGCGGTCTATTCTCTGTTGCACTTTCCCTCGACTTGCGCCGGCCATCCGTTAGATGGAACCCTGTCTTACAGCAGCCCGGACTTTCCTCTTGACACTAAGTCAAGCAACCACGTGTTGTACCTGCGTAATCATAGCGAAAAGTGCTTTACAATGCATAACCTCTGTAGCGTACCATACCCCAATTGATAAATACAAAATTAGTGTAGATCCAAAGGTTCCAACACCAGACTTGTATAATCTTACCTATCTCTACATCTAACACACCACTCACCTGAAAAGCAGCCGAAAAGACCAATGTCACAAATACGATCCAACTACCTATAATGGCATATCTCATGAAAACCCTTTACTAAAAATTATTTATAGAATAGATGATAAAGAAAACTAATGTGAAAATAGTGTGAAAACGAAGATGGCTTATATTTGCTCTATACGGCATTTTTATAGTGAATGGTACGTCAGAAGGTTTAAAAACGTCTTAGCATATAAAAGTGGTTAAAATGGAGGTTTTTGAGGTAGTTTTAGCTGAAAAAGCGGCCGAAACCGCTTCATTTAGAAAGGTGAAGCTTAGCCGTTAGCCATTGCTTCTTTTGCATACTTTTCACCAAGTTCATAAGCAATTTTGTTCACTTCGTGAACTTTTGCAGGAACTTTAGAAAGCATTGTATCGATTAGTGTTGTCTTATCAATAGCGTTCATCATTGTATTAGCAATTGCCAATGCAACAACAGATTGTGTAATTACATTACCAACCTCTTCTTTTGCGATCGTAATAATAGGAATCTCATAGATCTTCCACTTTTTACGGTCAGCATCAGTTGGGTGAACAAGGTTAGGGTCAACAACGATTGTTCCACCAGGTTGTACACCATCTTTAAAGAGTACATAACTCATTTCAGCAACTGAAAGCATGAAACCAATCTCACCATCATTTGCATATGGATAGTAGATCTCTTCATCATCTAGCTGGATATCAACAACAGTTGGTCCACCACGTACTTGTGATGTATATGTTGCAGTTTTTAGTCCATGTCCACCTGACTTAATCTTTGCAGCTGCAAAGATCTCACCAGCAAGAAGAACACCCTGCCCACCAACACCAGTAAATCTCATTAATGTTTTAGTATCGCTCATTGTGTCTCCTTAGATTTTTTTAACGAAGTCGTCTTGGGTAATCTTACCACGCTTGCCTTGGTGTACTGCTTTGATATCATCGTACATATCACAATACTCACGTACTTCAAGATCTTGCTTGAGAACACCTAGTGGAAGAAGGTTTAACTGCTCTTCTTCACTTAGTGCATCATACTTCTTCTTAGAAATAGTGATATCGTCGATCCACTGAAGGTTTTCCATAGCAGATACCATCTTGTTTTTACGACCAAGGTTAATGTGACAGTTCGAAAGAACTTCCATCATTGAAAAACCTCTGTGTTGCATAGACTTGATAAGAATCTTCTCTAGTTTCTTTGGCTCAAGCATTGTCTCACGAGCAACAAAAGATGCTCCTGAAGCAATTGCAAGATCACATGTATCAAAAGTTGGGTCAATGTTACCCGCTTTTTGAGAAACAGTCCACATACCCTGAGGCGTAGTTGGAGATGTCTGTGAGTTAGTAAGACCATAGATGAAGTTGTTAATTACCAACAATGTCATATCGATATTACGACGACAACCATGAATCGTGTGGTTACCACCGATTGCTAGTGCATCACCATCACCCGCAACACAAACAACAAGTTTGTCTGGCTGAGCAAGTTTAATACCTGTTGCGTACGCTACTGTACGACCGTGAGTCGTGTGAACTGTATTGAAGTCAACATAAGACGAAAAACGTCCAGAACAACCAATACCAGAAACAACACAAACGTCATCTTGGCTAATACCCATCTTATCAATAGCACGAATAAATGCTTTAAGGATAACACCATCGCCACAACCCCAACACCATAGTGTTGGCATCTTCTCTAATCTTAAATATTTGTCATAATTAAATGCCATCTTATAATTCCTTTACTTTAGCTACGATCTCATGTGGAGAGAGTGCTCTACCATTTACTTTAAATAGACCGTCAATGTCTAGTCTTGCAGCTGCACGCTGTACTTCTGAGTGGAACTGACCAATGTTAAGTTCAACAACAACAACTTTTTCAATCTTGTCAGTGTACTCTTTGATCTTCTTAGCTGGTGAAGGCCAGATCGTGATAGGGCGGAAAAGACCAGCTTTAATACCCTCTGCACGTAGGTGACGAATCGCCTCTTTCGCTGCAAGAGAAACAGAACCGTAAGCTACGATCATAATCTCTGCATCGTCCATCATGAACTCTTCATAAGACTCAAGTTCATCTTCGTGTAGAGCAACTTTGTCCTCTAGACGTTGGATCAGTTTACGACATGTCTCGATCTCCTCAGTTGGGAAACCATTTTTGTCGTGGTGAAGACCTGTAAAGTGGTAACGGTAACCTGTGTACATTTTGTTTAGTACAGCTGGCTCATCGTGCTCACACTGGTATGGGAAGTACTCTTCAGCTGGACCATCGAATTGTTTACGAGGAACGATACCCGCTTTAACATCTTCAACTGTAGGAAGGATTGCCTTACCGTGCATGTGACCAATTGTTTCGTCTAGAAGAACGATAACAGGTTGCATGAAACGGTCAGCCGTGTTAAATGCACGTACAACTTCAGTATAACACTCAGCCAGGTTACCCGCACAGAAAGTGATTGATTTATAATCACCGTGTGATGGATTTTTAGACTGAAGAATGTCACCTTGAGATACACGTGTTGGAAGACCAGTTGATGGACCACCACGCATTACGTTAACACATACCAAAGGTACTTCTGCCATCTGAGCAAGACCTAACTGCTCAGCTTTAAGACTCATTCCTGGACCTGAAGTCGCTGTAAGCGCACGTTGACCAACCATAGCTGCACCGATTACTGCACAGATACCACCGATCTCATCTTCCATTTGAATTGCAACGCCGCCAACTGCTGGTAGCAAGTCAGAAACAACGTGCATTACCTCAGAAGAAGGTGTTAGTGGGTAACCACCAAAAAACATACAACCCGCATCTACTGCTGCGATTGCTGCTAGTTCATTTCCTGTAGAAATTATTTCTCTAGTCGCCATTATTTAACTCCTTGTTCACTGAGTGACATATAATTGTTTGCAACAATTTGCTCTTGACGTGCTTTAGCATCATCAGTAAGCTTTGCAAAACTAAGACCAGCTGCTTTAAGCTCTTGCTTGTCTGCTACATAGATAGCGAAGTCTGGACATGTAAGTTCACACTCATTACATCCAATACAAGCTTCAGGATGATCAATAGAGATCATTGCACCCAAAGTTGATGTAGACTCATATTTCATTCCAAGTACGCCTGAAGGACATACTGATACACAAATATCACACGCTTTACAGTTATCTGTATTTACCCATACTGGTTGATCACCAGGATTTACCATTGGACTTGCTGCCATTTTATCTCCTAATTTAAAATACGACTAACGTCGTATCGTTGTGTATGAAACACCTTAGCTTATCTTTCGTCAAAACAGAATAGCCTAGTTTTCATAACATCGCTATGAAGTGTGCTATTTGCGCTTCAGTGTGTAACTTATCGTTACCAATTGAAGCTCACACTAGCGATAAACGTTACCATTTACCACATTTACTTTCATAGCGAAAAGCCCTACTTCTTAGCCATTGCCTTAGTAACAGCTGCACCGATCTCTGCAGGAGAGACAACAACTGTAACGCCTGCTGCTTCTAGTGCTTCCATCTTCTCTTTAGCTGTACCCGCTGAACCAGAAACGATGGCACCAGCGTGACCCATTGTTTTACCCTTAGGTGCAGTTTGACCTGCAATAAAGGCAACAACTGGCTTAGTGATCTGCTCTTTGATAAGCTTCGCCGCTTGGATCTCAAGATCTCCACCGATCTCACCGATCATAACGATACATTCTGTATCTGGATCTGCTTCGAACATTGGAAGGATCTGCTTGTATGAAAGACCAATAATCGGGTCTCCACCAATACCTACCGCAGTCGTGATACCAAAACCTTCGTTACAAACTTGGTTAGCACCTTCATAAGTTAGTGTACCAGACTTAGAGATAAGTCCTACATTTCCTTTTTTGAAGATCATACCTGGCATGATACCAATCTTACACTCTTCAGCAGTGATGATACCTGGACAGTTTGGCCCAATCGTCATCATACCGTGCTTAGTCGCGTGTGCTTTTGCTGCTTGCATATCTTTTACTGGCGCGCCTTCAGTAATGATAACTGCTAGTTCGATACCTGCTTCTGCTGCTTCCATCACTGCGTCACCAACAAATGCTGGTGGAACGAAGATCATAGAGACCGTAGCGCCTGTTGTAGCTACTGCTTCTTTAACTGTGTTAAAAACGGGCTGACCTAAGTGTGTTTGACCACCCTTGTTTGGTGTTACACCACCAACGATCTTAGTACCATAATCTAAACACTGCTCAGCGTGAAAAGAGCCCTCTTTACCTGTGAAACCTTGAACGATTACTTTTGTATCTTTGTTTACTAGAATTGACATAAATTAGTTTCCTTTCGCTGCCGCTACTGCTTTTGCAGCACCGTCACCTAGATCGTCACCAACAATTAAGTTAGCAATGTTTGCATTTTTAAGAATCTCTGCTGCTTCTGGAGCATTTGTTCCATCAAGACGTACGATAACAGGAACGTTAACGTCAGTGATCTTAGTCGCTTCAATAATACCATTAGCAATACGGTCACAACGAACAATACCACCAAAGATGTTTACGAAGATCGCTTTAACCTTAGGGTTTTTAAGAATGATCTCAAAACCTTTTGCAACGGTCTCAGCATTAGCAGAACCACCAACGTCCAAGAAGTTAGCAGGTGTTCCACCCATGTGGTTAATCGTGTCCATCGTACCCATCGCAAGACCAGCACCATTTACCATACAACCAATTTCACCATCTAGTGCAACATATGAAAGACCATACTTCGCTGCTTCAACTTCATCTGGATCTTCTTCAGTTAAGTCACGCATCTCAGCAATATCTGGATGACGACCTAAAGCAGAGTTATCAAAGCCCATCTTACCGTCAAGTGCGATAAACTCGCCCTTACCTGTTTTGATGAGTGGATTAATCTCGATCATCTCTGCATCGTTTTCCATATAAAGCTTAAAGAGTTTACTTGCAAGCTTAATCATGTTGCTCTGCTCAGACTTGTCCGTTAAACCAAGACCAAATGCCAATTGACGACCATGGAAACCTTGGAAACCGATAGCTGGATCAACAGCAATCGTTACGATCTTCTCTGGTGTGTTTTCAGCTACATCTTCAATGTTCATTCCACCCTCTGTTGAAGCCATAATAAGTGGCATCTCTAACTTACGGTCAAGAACAACAGAAAGATAGTACTCAGACTGAATGTCTGCACCATCTTCGATGTAAAGCTTTTGAACAAGCTTACCTTCGGCAGTTGTTTGGTGTGTTACCAAAGTCATACCAAGGATCTCGTTAGCAAGTGTTTCTACCTCTTCTAATGACTTAGCAAGTTTAACACCACCACCAAGACCACGTCCACCTGCATGGATCTGCGCTTTTACAACCCAGATAGGGCCGCCTAGTTGCTCTGCTGCAGAAACTGCATCTTTAACGCTCTCAACCATAATTCCTTTTGGTGTCGGTACGCCATACTTTTTGAAAATCTGTTTTGCCTGATACTCATGAATATTCATCTACTCTCCTTCATTTAAAATGGATGGAACGATTAGGCCTTAGGCGCAATCATATCCTCTGGAACTACATACTTGTCAAACTCTTCAGCACTCAAAAGACCAAGCTCTATAGCTGTCTCTTTCAATGTTGAATTGTTTTTGTGTGCTGTTTTTGCAATCTTCGCTGCATTGTCATAACCTACATAAGGGTTAAGTGCTGTTACGAGCATTAACGAGTCATGTAAGAAATGGTCAATCTTGTCTGCTACTGGCTCAATACCTACGGCACAGTGGTCGTTAAATGAAGTAATCGAGTCCGCCAATAAACGTACTGACTGTAGGTAGTTCAATGCGATAACTGGCTTGTAAACGTTAAGTTCAAAGTTACCCTGAGATGCACCCATAGAGATAGCAACATCATTTCCGAATACCTGACATGTCACCATGGTTACAGCTTCTGCTTGTGTTGGGTTAACCTTACCTGGCATGATAGAAGAACCTGGCTCATTTGCAGGAATCTCGATCTCACCAAGACCACAACGTGGACCTGAAGCTAACCAACGAACATCATTGGCGATCTTCATCATGTCTGCCGCGAGTGCTTTAAGCGCACCGTGTGAGTAGACCAAAGCATCGTGAGATGTTAGTGAGTGAAACTTGTTAGGAGCCGTAATGAACTCATGACCTGTTAACTCTGTTAGTTTTGCAGCAACACGGGCACCCAGTTCTGGGTGTGCATTAAGTCCTGTTCCAACAGCTGTTCCACCAAGTGCTAACTCACGTACTGGCTCAAGTGACTGGATAGCCATCTTCTCACACTTGTCAAGCATCTCAACCCAACCACTGATCTCTTGACCGAGTGTAATTGGTGTTGCATCTTGAAGGTGCGTTCTACCGATCTTAACGACAGACTCAAACTTAGCAGACTTGTTAGCTAAAGTGTCACGTAGCAGTTTGATGGCAGGAAGAAGACGATCTTCAACAGCAATAACCGCAGCAACATGAAGTGCTGTTGGATAGGTGTCATTTGAAGACTGAGACTTGTTTACATCATCATTAGGGTGAATTAGCTTCTCTTTACGGAAGTCACCACCAAGAATCTCAGTCGCGCGGTTAGCAAGCACTTCGTTGTTGTTCATGTTTGACTGTGTACCTGAACCTGTCTGCCATACAACAAGAGGATAATTACCATCTAGTTTACCCGCAAGCATATCATCAGCTGCGGCTGCGATTGCTTCGGCTTTTTTAGCGTCTAGTTTTCCAAGATCTCTGTTAACCAGTGCTACTGATTTTTTAAGAAACGAGAATGCTCTCGTGATCTCATAGGGCATTGTCTCTTCACCAATTGCGAAGTTTTGGATAGAACGTTGTGTCTGTGCTGCCCAATATGCATCGATAGGAACATCGATCTCACCCATTGTGTCTTTTTCTATACGTGTCGCCATGTTTTAGTTCTCCTCAAAAAAGTTATTGTCTTCGAGTATTTTAATACCCTCTTGGATAGAAGCAACTGAAAGTGCAAACTTCTCCTTAGTTTTGGCATCAAGATCTAACTCAATGATACGTTCTACACCATCTGCACCCAAAACAACAGGTACACCAACAGCAACATTACTAAAACCATATTCACCATCTAAGATAACCGAAGAGGAGACAACACTTTTGTTGTCATTTAAAATCGCTTCAACCATGTGCGCAATAGCACGTCCTGGACCATAATAACCAGAGGTTCCAAGATGCTTAACGATTTCAGCACCACCAAAACGTGTACGTTCGATGATCCCTTCCATTTCACTCGCATCAATAAGCTCTGTCAATGGAACATCACCAACATGAACCTTGTGTGGCATAGGGATCATGTTTTCACCATGATCACCAATAACAAGGCTTCCTGTCTGGCGGTTACTAAGACCTGTTAGTTTTTTGATCTGATATGCCATACGTGAACCATCTAGTGCGCCAGCAAGACCGACGATACGGTTGCTTTCCCAACTTGTGATCTTTTTGATGACGTACGTCATAACATCTAGTGGGTTTGAGACACTGATGATCTTAGCATTTGGAGAGTTCTCCATGATATTTGTCACCACTTGCTTAATGATCTTTGCATTGATCATCAAAAGGTCTGCACGTGTCATGTCACCCTTACGAGGTACACCTGCAGTCACAACAACAAGGTCACAATCTTTAATATCACTTGCATCTTTAGCTGCAGTGATCGTCGTATCTTGAGGAGCATAATAGGTTGCTTGAGCGATGTCTATCGCCTTACCTTCTGCAACACCCTCAGCAATATCAAAAAGAACGATCTCATCACATGTACCCATCATCGCCAATGTATAAGCGGCAGTTGCGCCTACTGCGCCAGCGCCAACAATACCTACTTTTCTACCCATTACTGCTTTCCTCCGATGTCATCAAAAAATCCATTATCATAAAGTGTATCGACCATCTCTTGAACCGAAGCTACAGAGTTTTTGAAACGTGTCTTTTGCAATGTTTTAAGTGTCATTTCTATGACCTGCTCAGCGCCATCAGCACCAATCATTACCGGAACACCGCTAACAATTCCAGAGTAACCATAATCACCATCAAGCATAACAGCACACGAGTGAATCTGGTTAGTATCTTTTAAGATCGCATCAACAATAACTGCGGTTGATTTGGCAGGCGCATAATAAGCAGAACCATTACCAAGAAGGTTAACAATCTGTGCACCACCATTACGTGTCTTTTGAACAATCTCACCAATCTCTTCAGAGTCAAGCAAGTCGTCAATAGGAACACCAGCAACCGTTGTAAACTTAGGAAGTGGTACCATTGTGTCACCATGACCACCCATAACCGTCGCACGGATCTGCCCTGCTCCATAACCTAATTTCTCATAGATAAAGTGTGCCATACGCGCTGCATCTAAGATACCCGCCATACCGATAACACGTGAACGTGGAAAACCTGTATATTTTGCTGCAACATAAGTCATAACATCAAGAGGATTACTCACGACCACTACAACCGCATCAGGAGCGTGCTCTTTGATCTCAAGTGCATACATCTTAACGATCTCTGCATTTTTAACCAACAAGTCATCTCTACTCATACCAGGTGTACGTGGTGCGCCCGCTGTAATAACGACGATAGCACTACCTGCCATATCTTCTGGGCCTTCCGCAGCTCTTACTACGGTATGCTCTCTAGCAGCATTTGACGCTTGAGACATATCAAGGGCTTTACCCTTAGTCACATCAAGGTTTCTACCTCTTAATACGACTTCATGACACGATCCACGCATTGCTAAAATAAATGCGACTGTTGAACCAAAATTTCCTGTACCAATAACTGTAACTTTACTTGCCATTCGTTCCCTTTGAGTCAACTCTCAATTTTTAGCTAGATCAGTAGCTAAAAACAGAAAGTTAGAATTTTATGTCTTGTCTCTTTCGAGACAGAAGATGACAAGAGTCAAACTCTTGTCACATCAACACTAGATAGCGTCGATAATTGCGTTTAGCGTTGCAGATGGGCGCATTGCTTTTTCAGCTTTTGCAGTATCTGGACGGAAGTAACCACCGATATCTACCGGTGAACCTTCAAATGCGATAAGCTCAGCGATGATCTTATCTTCATTCTCAGTCAATGCCGCAGCAACTGGAGCAAACTTTTTAGCAAGCTCATCATCAGCACCTTCTGATAGTGCTTTTGCCCAGTACTGTGCAACAAAGAAGTGAGACGCTTTGTTATCTGGCTCACAACACTTACGTGAAGGTGCCTTGTTGTTTGAAAGGTAACCATCATTTGCAACATCAAGAGCAGCTGTTAAAGCTGTTAGTTTTGCATCTGAGTGTTTTTGACCTAAGAAACGAAGTGATTCAGCTAGTGCCAAGAACTCACCAAGTGAATCCCAACGAAGGTGACCCTCAGCAAGGAACTGGTCTACGTGCTTAGGCGCAGATCCACCAGCACCAGTCTCATAAAGACCACCACCAGCTAACAATGGAACGATAGAAAGCATCTTAGCTGATGTTCCAAGCTCCAAAATTGGGTACATGTCTGTTAAGTGGTCACGAAGAACGTTACCAGTAACAGCGATAGTGTTTTCACCTTTACGAACACGTGCATTTGTGAAACGTGTTGCTTCAGTTACGTTCATGAACTGAATATCTAAGCCAGTAGTGTCAAGTTCAGCAAGATATGTCTTAGCTTTTTTGATCATCTCAGCATCGTGTGCACGGTTTTCATCTAACCAGAAGATAACTGGCACTTTCTCGATCTGACCACGCTCAACTGCAAGACGTACCCAATCTTTAATAGGAACATCTTTAGCACGAGACATTCTCCAGATATCACCTTTTTCACAATCAAATGCCATAAGCTCAGTACCATCTTCAGCAGATACTGTCACTTTACCTGCTCCAGCAAGTTCAAATGTTGTTGGGTGAGAACCATACTCTTCTGCTTTTT
>JAJRVE010000037.1 GCA_024277445.1 Campylobacterales bacterium | reverse complement strand
GAAATAGACGGTTGTTAAATTGTGTCTTATAAAGTAAAACTTTTAACACCGAAGTGTCTAGTTTACTTACTTAGTTTTCAATGATCTCAAACGTTAGTAAAACTTCAACATGAAGTCTCTCTGATTCGCTTTTAATGGCGTCTCTTCGTTTGTGGACGGGAATTATAGGAAAGGATTGCTTAGAGTTTGCTTAGAGTGAGATATAAATGGAAGAAATCTTTTCTTGTATGTTTTTATTGATCATATTATTAGCATGAAATACCCTTAAATAGGGCCTCTATCCGTTTAGATTGTAATCCACTCTTGCATTTGTATGCTCTGCTTTGTTGTGGTTAAACTTGTCTATTGCTAACAGTAGTACTGGAAGGATCAAAAGGTCCGTAAGAAGTGAGAGCAACATTAGGATGGCTCCATACGCCCCGATGTGTTGTAGTGATGGAACGTCTGTTAATGTTAAGAGTGCAAACACTGCCATTAAGATCAGTGCACCAATGATAACAGGTACACCAGCGTAGAAGAACATGACTTCTAAAGCATGCTTCTCTGTTCGTCCATAAAAGCGACTTCGATAGTACTTGTAGCCAAAGTGAACGGTTGCGTCTGAGGCTAGTCCTACCGTTATGGTCATCGCTATCAACACCTCTAGACTTAGAGGGATACTAAAGAGGTTTAAAAAGAGTCCAAACCAGACTATAGGTATAGCGTTGACAAAGAAGCCAACAAAAACCATCTCTTTACTTCTAAATATCCAACCCATAATCATACCAATGATGACAAGTGCCGTACCAAGCGATACACCCAAAGTCATTAATTTGTCTAACTTAGCACTGCCAATGATACTGTCAATGTCTGTAAAGTAAATCTCCATCGCATCATAGTTTTGTAACCAGTGGATAATGACATTTTTATCGGTATCATCCAAGGTTACCTGAATAAAAAGTGTATCATCACTCATAACATTTTTCTCAAGCCCATATAACTCTAAAAAGAAAAGTGCTTGCATAAAGTTCTGTTCACTATAAATATCTTCTTGTGAATTCGCCTTGTTGAAGAGTTCCATAATAGTAAGTAGCGAGTTAACCTCTTTAACACCACTGTTCTCTTTTTTAATCGCTTTTTCAAAAGTATCAATTTTAAGCAGTAGTGTTTCATCAACTTCTTCATAAGGGATAGCGATGGTGATAATATCTTTTTGTACATTGTTGGCAAACATCTTCTCTTGTGCGAAAAAGAGTTGGTACGCACCTATTAACATCACCACTGTCGTTGCCGCAAGAAAATACCTTAGAAAGACTCTATTATAATGAATCTCTCTATTGGCAAACATATAGCAGTAACGTGCTACTTCCACTTTAGGGTGCTCAACGGTAAAGTAACTAACCAGAGCAGGAAGTAGTGTCAAGTTTAACAGGTAGGCAAAGAGTGAGGCTAAAATAACACTTAAGCTGAGTTGCTGCACTATTGCCGAGTCTACTACAAGCAGTGGACCAAGACCGATTAACGTAATAAGAGATGTCCAAAATGCTGGATGGATGTTTCGGTTAATCGTCTTTAACATCGCACGTGAGACATCGGCCTTATACTGAGAGACATGCCAACGGTAGTAAAAATAAAGATAATCTATAAGCGCAATACTCACCACGATCAATGTCATGGCAATATGCACTTGATTGTCACCCGTAAACAGATAGATAAGCGTAAAGGTTGCCACCATTGTTAACGCAATGACAAAAAGTCCTGCCACCGCTGAGATATAGTTGTGAAAGACCAGTCGAAAGAAGAGCATTATAGAGAAGATAACAACCAAAACAGAGAGTATATAGTCACTAAAGTCTGCTTTAACATTCGGTTCTGAATAGGTGTAATCAAAGGGGATATCAATAGTACTGATATCAATAGGTTCGTTGGAGTAGATAAAGTAAGAGACTTCCGTAAAACTATCATTAACAAAGTTGTCATAATCCTTGCCAAATGCTTTAACAAACTTTTTCAGCGCGGGAGCATCCATAACACCTAGCGGTGTGGCTTTAACAAGAGATGAGTCCTCTTCGCCATCCGTATAGATACGATAAGAACCGCACAAAGAGTCAACATGACTAATGCCTGGAACCTTTTCTAAGGTATGCTGGAAGGTGTTAAGTGTAGACTTTTTAGCTTCACTAAACTCCCCAATGTTTAATTTCAACTGGGCAATATACTTCGTATCATAGGTCTGAGCCTGAGTACGTTGCATCTCTTTAGACTCGTTAAGCCAAAATGAGGTGTCAGAGTTTACAAACTCTGGACGGTAAAAAAACAGTGTCGCAAGGGTCAGAACAATATAACTGAGAATAATCGCTAGACGGTACTTCTCTACAAAGGTAACATAGCCATTGACTTTGGGTGTGTGGTAATACATAGTTATTGGCCTCTCTTTTCTTTAGGCTTTTTGATAAAAATCATATAGGGTCGTTTATAAACGTCAAGTTGCTCTGCAACGGCAGCGATAGCATCTACTTTTTTCGTAATCTCTTTTTTCGAAGTGCTTTTCATATCGATCTTCTTGTGACGTGCCATAACATCTAACAGTGAGACGAGTGGTTCATCTGCACTATAAATAGCTTCGACCATCTTCTGCGAATGCAATCGCTTAAGTGTATAGAGATAAAGGTAGTAGCTGTTACGTGAAAGCGCTTTTTCGTTCTCAGCAATCATCTCTATAAGGTTTTTTGAGTGTGGACAGAGTGGATCAATAAAAATATGAACCTCTTTTTGCCCACTTCCCATATGAAGGGCATACTTATCGATCGTTCTTAAGAGAGGAACACTTTCAGAAAGAGGTAGCTTTTTATGGACACTTTTTTCTGCTGCCGAAGCAGGCAAGGAGAAGGTAACAATGATAAAGATCAAAGAGTACAGTAAACGCATGAGGTGATAATAGCAGTTAATGATTACAATTGCACTACAAAAATGTTTATAATTTCGTCAAATTGCAATATCTGCTTTCTAGGTTTACAATTTTGACTATAATCTAAACATGATTAAGACACTTGGAAAATGCCACTTTTGCGATAATGGTGAGATAGAAGTCCGTCAGACTACGGTTGATGGTAAAAAAATCAAACTTTATGCCTGTTCAAATGCCCACTGGAGTTTTGAACACGATATGGCAGAGCTGACCAAAGAGTCCACCTGCTCATTTCGTATCTTTCAAAACGCCCTACTTCGTTGGAACAAAAAGGCCATTGGGGAGCGTGAGATTCGGACGCTACTTGCAGATGAGCAGGTAAAAGTACGCCTTTACAGCTCACGCGCTAAAAAAGAGTATTATAAATGGCTTGTATTAGATGAAGAGTATGGGTGTTCTGTGGTTTGGTATGTTTTTATAGATCCCGATGGAGAGCAGGATACGTAAACAAGTTTGCACTTCCCAATAGTATTGCCTTCGGCAGGAGAATGGTAAATCGAAAATCGTGAATGGAATTTGTATTAAAAAAGAAGTACTACTTCTTTTTTATTGAAGCATCACGCTCTTGCGTGCTTTCAATTTTATAGAAGTTCAAGATATCATCTTCTAAGACCATCTTACAAAACGCTGGCTCTTTGCCCATCGCTTCGAGTTCGATGACCAACTCAATAATCTCTTGTTTTAGACGGACTGCAGGGGTGACGTAACCACAAGCGCCCATCTATTTTCCTTATTGACCGATGTCAGCGAGTGCTTTAGTGACTGCTTCTTTTAGTTCAGGAGAGATACGGTCTGCTTTGTCACGAATCCACTTTAAGAAACCTGGATCTTTTTCAGCTACTTCGGCTGGTGTGTCGCCACGGTACTTCGCAAAAGGAATCGTGATCTTTATCTGTGACTTCGTATCTGCCATGATCTTTTCCATGGTGTAACGTAGGTCGCCATCAAGATCAAAAGTGTCGATCATATATTGAAGTGAGTTACGATCGTTAAGCGCGATCTCTTCAAAAGTCTTACCTTTGTGCTTTCCAAAGGTCATGATGTCTAGCATCATTGGTGCAGAACAGAGTTCCACCATCTCTTCACGTGTTTGACCATCATTGAGTAGGTGATCTAAAAAGAGTTTAAGAACAACAACGTCGCCTAAGGCATCGTGTGCACGTACTTCAACACCCAACTCTTCTATGATCTCAGGCTCGCGCTTGTAAAGACCTAGCTCATAACGTTTTTGCTGAAGACCATGTGGTGTGTTAAGTGGGTACTTCTTACGTAAGATTCTAAACGTATCAATAAGTTGCATCTGAGACGTAAAGCCCTCTTTTGCCAACATCGCTTCATCAAACTCTGCGTTTTGGATAACCATGATGTTCTCAGGTACATTGAGCTCATTTAGACGTGCAAATGCTTTGGTGTCAACACAAGCAGGTTTGCCTTCTAACATCTCTGGAGTGATCCCATGAATCGCCATAGAGTCGAACTTTGTTGGGAGTGGTGCAGTACAAAGATCATCGTACATCTCTAAGATCTTGCCGTCCATGTCCGTTACTAAGTAGCTGAGTTGAATAATACGATCTTCTTCTTCTACGCCTGTTGTTTCTGTGTCTAATATAATGTATTTCAAATGTTTCCTTTAATTTCTGGGCAGCTCTAGAAACTATACTCTCTTGTACTGTTTCTAGATTTGCCCTGCGACATTGTATCGCGTTTATTCCCAATCTTTAAATTTTGAAGCAGTGTGTTTGTCTTTTTTATATTGACGCTGGTTCACACTTTTTTCGATCTGGTTGGCACTGTAGAGAATGTCTTTTTTAACCTCGTCTATCTCTTTATCCCCATTACGATAAAGAAGAATTTTATCGACCAACTTTTCTAACTCATTAAACTCACCCTTATAGAGTGCGATCTTCTCAATACGGTCTAAATAACGTTTGTTGTTATCCACCTTTTTGTCAAATGTGATCTTGGTTGGTTCATCAACCTTTGTTAAATAGTTTACGATACTACTGGTGAAGCGTTCTAAAACACGAATATATCGCAATCGTTTTGTATTATCTTCACGCTTGCTTGAAACTTTAGCCATAGGGATATTATCTTTATTATAAATTTACATATTAATTGTACAATTGGACTAATTATACACAAGGTTTACCATGAAATATCTGATTACTTTACTCCTGCTTTTAGCACCACTCCTTCAAGCCGAGTATTCACTTGAGCCCTACTCAAAATCCTTAGCCCAAAAGAAGGTGCCTATTGTCGATATTCGTACTGTTGGTGAGTGGAAAGAGAGTGGTATTATTAAAGGTGCTATTCCCATTCAGTTTTTTAATGAACAGGGAAAGTATGACATCCCTGCCTTTTTAAAAGCACTGAACGCGAGTGTTGACACGACAAAGCCTTTTGCCCTTATCTGTCATACCGGGAGTCGTACCAAAATGGTAGCGCAGTTTCTCTCAGATGAGTTAAAGTATAAGGTCATTGATATTCAAGGGGGCATGGCAGAAGCAAGTAAGCGTCATGCGCCTATCGTTCCTTACAAAGCAAAATAAGCTATGATGGCGAAATTCATATTCGTCATTATTACTCGCATTATTATCACCTTTGGTGTTATTGCACTGATTGTCTTTTTGTTGTGGGGATTTTTGTACTTGCTACTCTATTAAAAATGAAAGACTTATCGCTTTTTAAAACGATATTCCAATTTTTCAAGGTTCTCACGTAGTTTCAGTTGAATGTCACCTTGAAACTCTAAGAACTCTTCACTTACTGTTCCTCCACAACCCAATTTCTTTTTGAGTGTTTTGAGTAAGCTTTTCAAGGTGTCTTTTTCGAGCATAAAGGGACCAACAAGAGTAACTACCTTACCCCGTCGCTTCTCTTTATGAAAGATGAGTTGATGTTTAGCAGGTTCTGTTAGTTCAGTAGCGACTACACTTTTACGTTTTTCAGTAACAACATTCCAGTCGCTATCATCAAAATCCATACCTATCTGAAGGTCCAGCTTTTTACCACGGCTCACTTTTTCTCTCCGACATACTCAAAACGGGGCATACAGAGTCCATCTACATTGACCGATTCGTTAAACATAGCTAAAGGACGAACCCAAAGACCACGCTCTCCATAAAGGGCATGGTAAAGCACTAACTCTTCTTCTGTTTCTGAGTGGCGAACAACATCAATAACTTCGTATTGGTTACCTTTGTAATGTTGGTAAAGACCGGGTTTAAGCACGTTTAACTTTCTGAACTAAAGCGCTTACACCAGGTACATCTAGCTCACCCTTTTGTGCCATCATCAAGATAGGATTTTTACAGTAAAGATCATTGTCATAAACAACAACGATCACCTCATCACCCTCTTGTAAGAAAGTAGTCTCACCATAAGGTGTGTAACGTGTTGCCCCTATACTAATAACAACTTTTTCAGGAAAACCTGCTTTTGTGATGTACTCCAAAAGAGGTTCTAGTGGACCATGGTCTACTTGTGTGTTGATCTGGTTTGTCATCCACGCTACAAGTTTTTGGTAAAAGAAGCTGTAACCACTTAGTTCCACATCTTCACCATAACGCATCATCATGTCGCCGCTACGTAAGAAGCTACAGATGCGCCAATGATCAAGCATACTTCCTTCTTCAAAGATATCAATATCAAAAAGTGTCGAACTCAAGCCCTTACTAGCAGGACCCCAGTTCTTCTTCTCAGAGATCTTTTTAGCACCCTCTTTACGAATAGAACAGTCATTGTAAGCACCAAACTGTTTAGGTGTGATACTCTTTACTTTACCATCTTCATAGCTAATCTCACAGACTAAGCCAACCTCAGGTTCTGCTTGAACATTAAGATTCTCATCGTCTGGAAGAATGATGGTGTCGTCTGAAAGTGGGTAGATACCGAGTTGGTTGTCAAATCCTGGAACATAAAAAGGAAACATCCCTTTTGGTCCGTTTGGATCTTCGGTGACGACATCTTTAAAATCTTCAAGTTCACCAGCCTGCTCTAAATGCAGAGCAAAGTTACCGGCAATACCAAGACCAAGATAATCTTTATAAAGTGCCATTCGCTTTGGCCTCAACAAATTCTTCGTAGCTTCCCTTAAAGTCTGTGTATGAACCATCATCATGAAGCTCAATCACACGTGTTGCAAATGCGTCAAGTAACTCACGGTCATGTGACACACAGATGACGTTTCCAGTAAAGTTGTAAAGTGCCTCACCAAGTGCCACAATCGCCTCAAGGTCAAGGTGGTTAGAAGGCTCATCGAGCACTAAGAAGTTACCATTTTCAAGCATCATCTTACTTAGCATCATACGGTGTTTTTCACCACCAGAGATCTTCTCTACTGACTTCTCTTGCTGCTCACCGTTAAAGAGCATACGTCCAAGACAGTTACGGATCTCAGCCACATCACCCTTAGGATCAAAGGCACGTAACCAGTCATAAAGTGTACCATCACCTGAGATCGTGTCAGCCGCATCTTGTGGGAAGTATGAACTCTCTATCGTTGCACCCCATACTACTTCACCACTCGTTGGCTTGATCTCTTCCATCATGATCTTACAAAGGGTTGTTTTACCCACACCATTGGCACCAATAAGTGCAATCTTCTCACCCGGCTCAATCGTAAGGTTCATATCTTTCAAAACTTGATCATCACCATACGAGTGGTTCACGTTTTTAACAAAAAGTGCCTCATCGCCGATCTGACGTTTTGGCTTAAAGACAATGCTAGGGTCACGACGTGACGACGGTTTAATGTCTTCGATGTTAAGTTTATCAAGCTGCTTCTGACGAGAGGTTGCCTGTTTTGCTTTTGAAGCATTGGCAGAGAAACGACGAACAAAGGCTTCTAAGTCAGCTTTTTCTTTTTGTTTTTTAGCGGTGTCTACTTCAAGTTGTCTTGCCATCACTGTTGCTGCAATGTACCACTCATCATAGTTACCTGCAAACTCACGGATCTTCTGATAATCCACGTCTAAAATGTTTGTCACAACCGAGTTAAGGAAGTGTCTATCGTGAGAGATAACGACCATCGTACCTTCGTGACGTTGGAGTTCATTTTCTAACCAACCAATCGTCTCGATGTCCATGTTGTTGGTAGGCTCATCAAGGAACAAAACATCTGGCTTAGGGAAAAGAACCTGTGCAAGAAGTACCTTGAACTTGTCCGAATTTTTAAGGGATGACATCAGGTTGTGATGTTGGTCTGAAGGGATGCCAACGTTACCCAAGATCTTACCGATCTGTGTCTCATACTCATACGTAGGATCTTCTTCAACACTGATCATCTCTAACTCACCAAGACGCTCGTTTACTTTGTCATCTTCAAAGTCACCTGTTGCGTAAAGTTCTTCTTTCTCTTTTACGGCGTCATAGAGACGTTTGTTACCAAAAAGTACCGCGTCCATAATCGTGAAGTCTTCAAAAGCAAACTGGTTTTGTCCAAGTGTACCTACTTTAAGACCACTACCGATAATAACATCACCTTCATACTCTTCGATCTCACCACTCAAGATCTTCAAAAATGTTGTTTTACCCGCACCATTGGCACCAATAAGACCATAACGCTTGTGTTGGTCTAGTTTAATGTTAATGTCTTCAAAAAGGATGCGATTACCGAAACGCATTGTCAAGTTCTGTGTTCTAACCATAATTCTCTCACTTTGCAAACAAAAGTTGCTCTTAATATTTTCGCGATTATAGCTAAAGGATGGTTAGAAAAAAGTGAATGCCTAATTTAACACAGTATGTAGGAGAGAAAAAGCTGCTATTTACCACAGCACTTTTTATATTTTTCACCACTGCCACAGGGACAAGGTTGATTTCGTTCGACTTTAGCATGAAAGAGCGTGCCATCGCGGTAGTACCATTTTTCATCTTTTTTGACAAAGAGGCTGTGCTCATGTAGCACTTCGATCGGACCATCAAAGGTTCTATAAAATGCTTTAAACTCGATGCTTTCACGCGCACTCTCTAAGATAATAAGCTCTAACCACTCAACAGATTCAAACTCTCTTTCAAGTGCTTTTATACTTTTTTCATTGACCGTATCATTAATGCTAGTTTCTAAGATGTAAGTAGCATTTTTCATCGCAAAAGCGGTATATCGTGAACGCATCAACAGTTCAACATTAGGAACTTTTTTTCCATCTTCTATATAGAGTTTACAACAGTTGTTATACGTTTTTTTAGATCCACAGGGACAGAGCATACTTCCACCTTAATGTATTGGGTACTTAACAACACTTTTTACAGCGGAGTAACAGATGCGTAAGGCTATCACAAAGGTTATTGAAGTAAGATAAGTAAAATTTGGTACATAGGACAACCCATGCCTAAGACTTCGAGTCTCTACCTTGCTTCCCTTGAACCAACCACTGGTTCTCTGTTTATCAGTATCGGTCTGATGGACATCTTGAAAAGTCGTTATGAGAAGGTCGCCTTTTTTAGGCCTGTCATCAAGACCCATGCCAAACAAGATGGTGACATCACCTTTATGCGCGAACACTTTGTCATGGTGCAAACGTATGAAGAGAGTTTCTGTTTTGATGTTCAAGAGGTTGAGAAGATGCTCGCCCAAGAGCAACGCGATCTTTTTTTAACAAAGATTATCACGCAGTACAAGCAACTCGAAGAGAAATATGACTTTATCCTCATCGAAGGACTGCCTCGCTCTCTCTTTAGTGGTACCTTGGATTTTGACATCAACCTGCACTTAGCAAAAAACCTCTCAACACCTTTTATCCCCATACTTAATGCTAAAGAGAAGGCAAGCAGATCGATTTATGATGAGATAAAGCTCGAAGAAGAGATCATACAAAACGCCGGTGTTCAACACTTCTGTACCTTTGTAAACCGCGTTAAACAAGAGCAGCTCTCTGCTGTCAACCATTTGGTTCAGAGTAACCCCACGCAAGTTATGAACTTCTTTCTACCCCATAGCCCTGAACTCGACACCCCCTCACTCCAAGAGATCAAACATGCCCTAAACGCTAAGATGATCTTAGGTGGAGAAGACGCACTTGACAACATCGTCAAGCAGAGTAAGATCGCGGCAATGACCTTGGAGAACTATCTTCCACGCATTAAAGAGGGGTCACTCGTCATTGTTCCAGCAGACAGGATGGACGTTATCATCGCCACCTTTGTTACCTTCTATGCTAAGTCTGCTCCGAATGTTGCGGGTATCATTTTGACGGGAGATATTCATCCCAACAAGACCATGATGGAGTTACTTGAAAACTTCCATGTCATTGAGCTTCCTATTTTAAGCGTGAAAACAGACACCTATACTACTGCGTCTATTGTGGATGATGTACGCTCACGTATTAGTGCCAAAAGTGTACGTAAGATCGCACTTGCAAAAGGTATCTTTGAAGCCCATGTAAACCGAGACGCTATCCTCCAAGAGCTACAAGAGAACCCAGCTAAGATCATGACACCGATGATGTTCACCTACACCCTCTTTAAGCGTGCTAGAGATAACCGTCAACGCATCGTTTTACCTGAGAGTAGTGATGCCCGTGTCTTGCGTGCAGCAGAGATCTTGTTGCGACGTGATGTGGCTGACATCATCTTGTTAGGTAATAAAAAAGAGATCGAACACCATGCCGCCTTACTCTCCCTTGATCTTTCAAAAGCAAAAGTGATCGATCCTGAGACCTCAACCATGCAAGAGCGATTTGTCAACACCTTTTACGAACTTCGTAAAGCCAAAGGCTTGAGTTTAGAAGCAGCCCGAGACACTATGGTGCATTCCAACTACTTTGCCACCATGATGGTCCACCTTGGAGAGGCAGATGGCATGGTCTCTGGTGCTATTCATACCACCGGAGACACCATCCGTCCTGCCCTTCAGATCATCAAAACAAAAGAGGAAGGAATGATCGTCTCAAGTCTCTTTTTTATGTGCATGCAGACCAGGGTCTTAGTCTATGGCGACTGTGCTGTGAACCAAAACCCTGACCAAAAAGAGCTTGCACAGATCGCTATTTCCTCTGCGAGAACAGCCAAACAGTTCGGTATTGAACCTCGCGTTGCCATGCTCTCTTACTCTACTGGAGTTTCGGGACATGGAACTGCTGTAGAGAAGGTCAGAGAGGCTACCGCCCTTGTTAGAAGTTCTTGTCCTGACATCCCTGTGGAAGGACCGATCCAATACGACGCAGCCATTGATGCCAATGTTGCTAAGAGTAAACTACCCGACAGTGAGGTCGCAGGAAAGGCAACTGTCTTTATCTTCCCTGACCTTAACACTGGAAACAACACCTACAAGGCAGTTCAACGAAGTTCTGGCGCGATTGCTATTGGTCCTGTTTTGCAAGGACTTAAAAAACCCATCAATGATCTAAGTCGAGGCTGTAGCGTCGAGGATATCATCAACACCGTCGCTATTACTGCCATCCAAGCACAAGAAGTATAGATGAAGTTGCTAATCTTAAATGCAGGAAGTTCTTCACTCAAATGGAAACTCTACCTTCTGCCCCACTACCAAGAATTTGCCGCCGGTCTTATCGAGGGGATTGGTGAGTCACATACGGAGTTTCATCTGAGTAGTGAGACCGTGCAGATGGACGAAGTTTTTTCTATGCGTAACCATAAAGATGCCTTTGAGCTACTTTTCAAAATCCTTGAAGAGAGAGATCATCTAAGGATAGCTAGTGAACTTTTTGGGATTGGTCATCGTGTGGTTCATGGTGGCGAAACATTTACGAAAAGTACCTTGATTACAGCGGATAATCTCGAAGCCTTAAGAGGACTAAACACCCTCGCACCACTGCATAACCCGGCTAATATTTTGGGCATTGAAACCATGATGGCTATTGCCCCTACTCTGCCAAACATCGCAGTCTTCGACACCGCCTTTCACCAAAGTATGCCACCACATGCATTTCGTTACGCCCTGCCTGAAAATCTTTACACTGAACTACATATACGACGTTATGGTTTTCATGGTACATCACATCACTTTGTGGCACAGACCTTAGCAGAGAGGCTTGAGTGTCCCTTACACGAACTTAACCTCATCACCCTACACTTAGGCAATGGCGCAAGTGCCTGTGCGATACAAGATGGAAAAAGTGTCGACACTTCCATGGGGTTTACACCGCTTGAAGGCTTAGTGATGGGCACACGTTCCGGCGACCTAGACCCCGCTATCCTCACCTACTTAATGGACAAAAAAGGACTAAGTGCTGACGAGGTCAATACCTTATTAAACAAAGAGAGTGGTCTAAAAGGGCTCTGTCAAGAGAATGATCTTCGTAGCATTATAAGCCGTAGTGACGCAGGCGATGAAGCGGCCCAACTCGCCCTCACTATTTTCGCTTATCGTATTAAAAAGTACATCGGTGCTTATATGGCAGTCTTAGGCAGGGTTGATGCCATCGTCTTTACGGGAGGTATTGGCGAGCATGCGCCACTGATTCGTGAGATGGTCTTAGAGGGGCTAGATGACGCCTTTGGTATTTACCTCGACAGACACAAAAACCAAGACCCTAACCCAAGTGCTATTAATCAGCAACATAGTCGCATAGAGCTCCATGTCATCGCGACAAATGAAGAGTTACAGATCGCACGTGAGGTCGCTAAGGTGACAGGAAACGCCAAAGAAACCATAAAATAACATTAATTAATATCCATGTAAGTTAAGCATGATAAACTCTACTTAACATTATAAATATTTATAATGTAGTTCTCATACTTATGAACTCTGTGGCTCTGTGTGCAGTTGGTCTTATACCATTCTCGGCAGTCTTCTCTCAGAACAGTTGGGATCTTTTTATGATTAAGCTTCTTTTTTAGCTTTCTCATTCACTCTTATTCACATAATCTTTCACACCCAACACAACACATTTTTAACCTCTAATGCGCTATTATTACGCCAAAGGAATATAATGATTTATGAATTAAAAGATGAGTACATTGAGCTTTATAAGCTTATTAAATTTTTAGACTTGGTTGACAGTGGCGCAGACGCTAAGATGATCGTTGCAGATGCCCATGTTAAACGTAACGGTGAGATTGAAATGCGTAAACGCGCCAAGATCCGTAAGGGTGACAAACTTGAAGTCGGTGACGTCATCATCGAAGTCGTTTAGTACCTACCTAGAAGAGACCCATTAGCGGTTCTCTCATCTTCACTTCAGAGTTACTCTGATATTATCATTTTACAACTCTGCAACCACATGCAAGGATTATAATGTATAAGTTTCTCTTCGCCCTCTTTTTCACTTTCCCCCTTTTCGCTACGCCGACGATTAACGAACTCCTTGACACCAATGCCGTCAATGGTTATGCGCTCTATCATCCCGACAAAATAGCAGAGATCTACGCTGAACATGCAGAAAATAATGAGACCCTTCTCTGGTCAGACCGTAAACGTCAACTTGAACCGCCAATTCTAACAATAAGTGCAATTTCACCTAACACTTAACTAGCCAATCTTTTACTCATCTCACTAAAAAAGACCTCATAAGGTGTTTTATAATTCAGTACTTTTCTAGGACGAT
>JAJRVE010000036.1 GCA_024277445.1 Campylobacterales bacterium | reverse complement strand
CTATCTCTAGGATGTTCGAGGAGTCCATATGTTACAATTTTATACCAATAGGCTGATGGGAGAAAAAGATGAATGAAACGGCGTACCAAAACAAGCGTGAAAACGAGGTGTCACAACTTGGTTCTGAACATACCGAGTACAAGTACACTTACGTACCTGAACGGTTAGAGACCTTTGAAAACGTTCATCCGCAACGAGACTACTGGGTTACGCTCAACGCTGATGAGTTAACCTCACTCTGCCCCATCACGAACCAACCCGATTTTGGCACCCTCATCATCAACTATATTCCTGACGTCAAGATGGTAGAGAGCAAGTCGTTGAAGCTCTATCTTTTTAGTTTTATGAACAGTGGTGAGTTTCATGAAGATGTGGTAAATAAGATAGGAAAAGACCTTGTTGCCCTTATGTCGCCAAAGTACCTAGAAGTGGTTGGACTCTTTTACCCGCGTGGCAACATCAGCATCCACCCAACTTACAGTTATAGTAACGATGAAGAGAAATACACCCGCATCGAAGAGCACCGTTTTATGAACCGAAACCTTAACCCCCAACGCATAGGATAGAGTATGAACTTTAGAAAAGTAGCCATTCAAAAGGGCAGCAAGATCCAATACACCTCACCCGAACTTCTCTTTCTAGCAAAAAGTGGTCAACCCTATCGCGGAACGCTCTACATAAACTTTACGAGTACGGGTGAGGGTTTTGACATGCGTGACTTCAAGACTTATCTCACCTCTCTACGAAGCCAGACATTTACCGCAGAAGACATCGCCTATGAGATCTACACGAAGATTAGTGAGAGTGTTACGATAGATGCTCTTGGCGTTACCGTGGACTTAACGGCTAGAGGTGGCATACAGCAACGCATTAGTTATGGTGCTGAGTTTGATGTGGTAAAAAAAGCAATTATGTTTCAAGTTGGATAATAATAGAATATTACAGATAAGTTGATAGTTGTTTGGAAAGATTCATCACCAGACCCTTTCTTCCTTTACCCGGCCCTTTCTTTTCTATTCTATAATATTGAAATTTAGTGTAGTCGGTGTATACTTGTTATTATGAAAAATAAGGATATGTATATATGCTACATTCGAATTATTTAGCCCATGTCACCTTAATCGCGATCGCTTTGTTGATTAGTGGTTGCGCCAGTAAATTAACTTCAGCAGGAAGTAAAACACGACAAATTGAGAGAAGTTGGATGAATCAGTGTAAATACATTGGAAGTTCTCATACGTCAAGTTCGTTCAAATTCGGTGGTGATGCAAACTATCAATCTGTAAAAGTAGATATAAGGAATATAACAGGTGCAAATGGTGGAAATGCATATGTTGTAAACGATTTCACTTCAGACGGATCTGGTCACTATCAAAGCTCATTTGAAATGTATAAATGTCCCAATAACAGAGCCCTCTTGATTCAAAATGTTGATTCAAAACCAGCGAAGAGTAATACTTCAAATAGATATGATGATTTAGAAAGAGTAAAATCCTTGTATGACAAAGGTGTAATAAATGAAGAAGAATACAAAATAGAGAAATCAAAGATTTTAAATAAGAAGTAGTATTTTTCCCTGTAATGTAACTATATGCTTCAATAGAACTCCTTAGCTTACAGAAAAAATGATCTGGTGATGAACCTTTTCAAATACTACCCCCCCCCACCCCTTAAACAATCTTTCTCCTTTCCCCCTTTAAAAAAACTAATAGCCACCCTAAAGCCAAAAATGCGCATAATCCAAGAAAAAATAGGACTATATTATGGCAAACATGCAAAAAGCACTTTTAGGTGGGGGATGTTTCTGGTGTATTGAGGCGGTTTATAACCGTGTTAAGGGAGTGGAGTCTGCGATTAGCGGTTATGCGGGTGGCGAAAAGCCTAACCCCACATACAGAGATATCTGTACGGGAACGACGGGGCATGCTGAGGTGGTTGAGATCACTTTTGATGCGGATGTGGTTTCGTTTCGTGATCTTCTTGATATCTTTTGGGTGATCCATGATCCGACCACGTTGAACTATCAGGGTGCTGATCGTGGTACGCAGTATCGTTCGGTCATCTTCTATCAAAACGAAGAGCAAAAAGAGGAAGCCAAGGCTTCCGCTAGAATTGCTCAAGGGGAGTTTCGTGACCCTATCGTGACTGAACTTTCACCGGCACCGGAGTTTTTTGAGGCAGAAGAGTACCACCAAGAGTACTATGTTCAAAACTCTACACAAGGGTATTGTCAGGCAGTAGTTGCACCAAAGATCCAGAAGTTTATGATGAAGTTTAGTGAGAAGTTAGGCAAGTAGATGTTTTTTGCAGCAACGCCTTATAGTCATCTCTCCGAAGTGATCTTCGTGGGGGACCCTATGTGTTCATGGTGTTATGGGTTTGGGCCAGAGTTGACGAAGCTTAGTGCGGAGTTGAAGGATGTTACTTTTAGCATGATTATGGGTGGCCTACGCGATGGTGATGTTTTTGATGAAGCCAAACTCAAAAACCATTTGGGCTACTGGGAAGCAGTCGAGACGATGACGGGACTTCCTTTTGATGCCACAGCACTTTCTCAACCGCATTTTAACTACACTACTGAACCTGCCTGTCGCGCAGTTCTAACAGCACGTTTTTTAGATAAAACGAAAGAGTACGCGATGTACAGTGCTTTACAACAGGCCTTTTATGCTGAAGGCAAAGATGTGACACAAGAAGATGTTATTGTTGAGGTGGCAGCGTCCATTGGCTTAGAAAAAGATCTTTTTAGAGAGACGTTTCAAAGTGAAGCGATGCGAAAAGCAACCGCTGCAGACAAACAAAAAGCAGCTACCTACGGTGTTAGCTCTTTTCCAACACTAATTATCATCGACAAGCAAGGGCATATGAGTCAGCTCCGTGGATATAAAAAGTATGAAGCGCTTATCGCGTTGATGAAGAAGTAAGATGTTTGAAGTAGGATTTTTAGGAACACGCGCTCCGCTGTTTATGGATGTTGTTACTCTCTTTTTTGCATTGACGCCATTTTTAGTGGGCTATTCCATCTTCTTGGCGGTGAAAGGAAAGTACCGTTTGCATCTTCAAACGCAGCTTGCTGTTTTTGTCTTGGCGATGGTGATGGTGGTCGTGTTTGAGACAGGCGTTCGAATTGACGGTGGGTTTAATGCTTATATGCATGAGAGCAGTTGGTCTTACAATGCGGTACTTATCTACCTCGTAGCCCACATACTCTTTGCCCTTTTAACCGTAGTGGCTTGGGGGATTACGATCTATAGTGCTTACAAAGTGTACCGCGAAGAGGGCTATGGATCGCCTTACTTTAAACTCCATCGTAAACGAGCACGGTGGGTCTTTTTGGCCATCATTATTAACTCTATGATGGGCGTTTCGCTCTACCCTATCTTGTTCATGACCTAAGTCGGTAAAAAAACTTTCAAATTAGTGTAAAATAACAAAAAAATTTCCCCTTGTGGGTGTACAAGAGAGATCATGTTAAGTATAAAATCATTTTTAATTCTGTTAAAAGAGTCGTTTCGTGACCTTTTACCTATTGTGTTGGTTATCCTGTTTTTTCAGCTGGCAATCATACAGAGTGTCCCTGCTGGTTGGTTGGCGACGACGATAGGTCTGACTATTGTTGCTGTTGGTTTGGCAGTTTTCTTACTCGGTCTTGAGGTTGCCATCTTCCCTGTGGGAGAGAACTTAGCCAGTGACTTTGCGCATAAAGGCTCCACCTTTTGGATCTTGATCTTTGCCTTTCTCATAGGTTTTGGTACGACCATCGCGGAACCGGCACTCTATGTCATTGCGCAAAAGGCAGCGGCGATTAGTAGTGGACGGATCGATGCCAATGTGCTCCGTGGGGTGGTTGCCTTCTCGGTTGGCTTTGCTATCGTTCTTGGTTCGTGGCGTATTATTACGGGTCATCCTATACAGTATTACATCATTGCTGGCTATATCTTGGTGGTGGCGACAACGGCCTTCGCTCCGCATGAGATTGTTGGTCTTGCTTATGACCTTGGGGGTGTTACGACCTCTACGGTAACGGTACCTCTGGTCGCTGCCTTGGGTATAGGGTTGGCGAGTACGATTAAAGGGCGAAACCCTGTCTTAGATGGTTTTGGTCTGATCGCTTTTGCTTCACTGACGCCGATGATCTTCGTACAGATCTACGGCATCTTTGTTTATCAGTTTGTTGATGTGACCGCGGTTGCTGAAGTGATCGCTGCACCAGAAGTGAAAGCGGTTGTGGACCATTCGCCACTCGGTATGTTGATGGGTCTCTTTGGGGTAGTCAAAGATGTTGTGCCTATCTTGGCGATCATTGGTTTCTTTCAGTATATAGTCCTTAAAAAACCGATCGAAGATCTTAAAACAGTGATGATTGGTTTTGGTCTTGTTATCATTGGTCTTTATGCCTTTATCTTGGGTCTAGAGATGGGTCTCTGCTCGCTTGGTGAGACCATGGCGTACCAGTTAACGCAACAAGACAACCACTTCATCATTTACGCCTTTGGTTTTGCCATCGGTTTTGCGACGACGATGGCAGAACCTTCGTTGACAGCGATTGCTAAGAAAGCAAAAGAGATCAGTGATGGAAAGATCAATGACTTTGCACTGCGTGTCTTTGTTGCCTTTGGTGTTGCCTTTGGTATTGCTCTTGGTTCGTTTCGTATTGTTGACGGTGGACAGATCGTTTACTACATCATCGCAGGGTACTTAGTGGTAATTGCCTTGACAGTGATCGCACCTAAATACATTATTGGTATTGCTTACGATAGTGGCGGGGTAACAACCTCTACCATTACGGTGCCTTTAGTAGCAGCGCTTGGTCTAGGACTTGCAACGAACATAGAAGGTCGTGACCCGCTAGTCGATGGTTTTGGTCTGATCGCTTTCGCTTCACTCTTTCCGATGATCACGGTGATGCTCTACGGGGTAATCTCCGCCAAACTTGGTATTAAAGGTGAGCATGAGAAGGAAGAAGAGCACATCTTTGAGCTTCGTCAGGCGATCGAAGATGCTAACGACATGGGCTTAGTGACGGTCAACATAGATGGTATTGGGCATCGCCATACCACGAAACTTCCTTTTTCTGCCGTTTATATCATTGTGCCTAAAGAGAAGCGTGAGTTAGCACTTCGTGTGGCACATAAGGCAGGTGCTTCTGGCGTTACTGTGACTAAAGCACATGGTATGGGACTTGAAAACGAAGACAACTTCTATAACCGTTTAGAGCAAGAAAATACGGATG
>JAJRVE010000035.1 GCA_024277445.1 Campylobacterales bacterium | reverse complement strand
AGGAACATGCTCCACACCTAGCAGTTCGTACTTTATATCACTCTTCACAAAATGGTTTATGAAATCAAACTGTGTCTTATAAAGTGCCGAAGGATCAAAGCCAACTAAAGAGGCAGGATTATCTTCTTGCATACGAAAAAGATAGTAGCCATTGTTACATCCTATGTCGGCGACACGTCTGCCTTTAAGGTTAAAGTGGGGCCGAAGCAGGTTATACTTCATATGACTTTGCCACTCTGTGTCGATAAAGAGACCAAAAAGATCAAACGGTCCCTTACGCCATGGCATCATCATGCGTGCAACTGAGGCTATCTGCTCATGGTCTATCTGCTCATCTGTCTGCAAAGAGAGCGTGTCATCAAGTGTCACTTTTGTCGTAATGTGATGTAGTGTTTCTAAGGCGTCACGAAGTGGCTTTATGTTCTTCCACGTCATCCATTTTTCACGCTCTAAGCGCAGTGCATTCAAATCCATAAGTATCTTTCGTTCATTAGTAGTACTTACATTTTAGCAAAAGCTTGTTAAAATTCCGTATTATGCGCATTGAAAAAAAAGCAACACTTATATCATCATCAACGGCTGCCCTCTTAGTCACCATTAAAATGATCGTCGGAGTAATGAGCGGTTCTATCGCCATCCTTGCCTCTGCCGTCGATTCGTTCTTAGACCTTATCGTCTCTATCTTTAACTATTTTGCCCTGCATCAGTCTGAGAAAAAGGCGGACGCCAAGTTTAACTTTGGTCGTGGAAAACTTGAGGCTATTGCGGCTGTCATCGAGGGAAGCATTATCTCCCTCTCTGGTCTCTTCATCGCCTACAACGCCATTATGAAGCTACTAAACCCTAAACCTATCGCTTATATGGACATGTCACTCATCGTGATGGGTGTTTCTATAGTCTTGACAGGTGCACTGGTCATCTTCTTACTCTCAGTCGCAAAGAAGAGTAACAACCTTGTCATTCGCGCCGATGCTTTGCACTATCAAACCGACCTCTATACTAATGGTGCTATCTTAGTAGCACTTGGGGTCATTCACTTCACGGACTTTGAGATCATTGACCCACTACTTGGTATCGGGATCGCGATTTATATGATCTACTCTGCCTATCCTATCATCAAAGAGGGCTTTTTGATGTTGATGGACATTGCCCTAGAAGAAGAGGAGATCGAGAAGATCGACACCTATTTATCATTGCAAAATGACATTAACGGACACCACCACCTCACAACACGTCGTTCTGGTTCCGACATCTTTATTACCGTGCATGTTGTTTTCAACATCTCCATCTCACTTTTTGATGCACACCGCATCTCGGACAGACTCGAAGAGGGACTTGACGCACTTTTTGAAGATGAACGTGTCCATACCATCATCCACATGGATCCGTATGATGATTCAGAAATCAATGATGAACATTAATTACGCCACCAGCTAAACAGTCAAATCTCAATGAGGGTAATTTTGTGCATAATCAAGGCAGATGTTCGTCAAGGTAGCCGTAGCTACCTTGACGGTTGTCTAACACAGAGTATGTGCAAAAGTACCCTCACCCTTCGGGGAGAGCGATAAGAGGCAATCTTCAAGCAGATAGATATTTCGGCTTAGCTACGGCTAGGCCTCATATCTCTCCACTCGAATCTTACCTCTTCTCACTCTCTTGAGTTTTTGACTGTTTAGTTGGTGGCGTAATATATTTAGTATAGCTATTTATAAATAAGAGCTAAATGAACTTTCTAAGTCAATGCTACTGACAACTTGCTACAATTACAAGTAATGTAATTATAAAGGCAGTTTTGATGGAATATCGTTATATTGGTCGTTCTGGTCTTAGAGTAAGTCCTATCTGTATGGGAACGATGACCTTTGGAACACAGGTTGCTGATGAGAAAACTGCCTTTGAAATTATGGATAAAGCCTACGACGCGGGTGTAAACTTTTATGACACAGCGGAGCTTTACCCTGTACCGCCATCATCTCCTTTAGCGGGTTTAACAGAAGAGATAGTTGGTCGATGGTTAAAGAGTAAACCACGCGAAAGTGTTATCTTAGCGAGTAAAGTCGCTGGTGCTGCTTCGGGTTGGTTTGTCCCTCCTATCCGTCATGGGTTGACCGCGATCGATCGTTTTCACATCGAACGTGCTGTTGAGGGTTCCCTAAAACGTCTTCAAACGGACTATATAGACCTTTACCAGATGCACTGGCCAGATACTATCGTCCCTATAGAAGAGTCTATGGAAGCGTTTGATAGGTTAGTACAAAGTGGTAAGGTGCGTTATATTGGTACTTCTAACGACACGGCGTATGGCACGATGAAAGCACTCAGTGTCTCGAAGTATGAAAAACTGGCACGTTTTGAGTCCATCCAAAACAATTTTTCTCTTTTGAACCGTCGTTTTTTAGATGAACTTTCAACCTTAGCCACCAATGAGAAGGTATCACTGCTCCCTTACTCGCCATTAGGTGGGGGTGTCTTGAGTGGAAAGTACAACCAAAACATAGAAACAAAAGGGCGCTTTAGTGACTACATGAAGTCCAACAACCCCCGTCAACGTCTTATGGCACAACGCTTTATGAATGATAAGACTTTAGCCTCGACACAAGAGTACATTCGTATTGCACATGAAGTAGGTCTTGACCCCGTCACCTTAGCCACTGCATGGAGTAAACAGTTTGACTTTGTGGCCTCAACGATTATTGGTGCGACCTCTACAGAACAACTTGATGCCTCGTTAGCAGCGATGGAGTTAACCCTTAATGATGAAGTTTTAAAGGCATGTGACGCAGTTCATGAAAAAATACTTTACCCTATGGGTTAGCCTTCTCACACTGCTCTTTTTGAGTGGGTGTGGGGCAAGACCTTATGTGCATGAAGATGCCGCAACGATCATTATGAAAACACCGAAGATTAGGTTTGCGGACACGGGTTATGTCCGAAGTAACGAGGATGTTGTTGCCTTAGAGCTTTTTTCGGCTGGTATGGCGGTTGGGAAATTTGAGATAGAGAACTTGGTCTGTGTAGATGGTGAAGGGTGTATGCGTAAAAGTAGTTTCAATGAAGAGTACCTGAGTGAGCACTATCCTGATACATTGATGGAAAATATCTTACGCTCGCGACCTATTTATGATGGTCTAAATCTTGTGGAAAATGCGCATGGGTTTGAGCAGTATATATTGGATGATGATGTGAATATAAAGTATCGGGTGACGGAGAGGCAGATCTATTTTAAGGATCGTCGTAATGGGGTGCTCATTAAAATAAAGAAGCAGTAATATCTATTATTGCTCGGATTTAATCCGGAGTCTACAAGTTTCTACTCTAACATTTCTATTTTCCGTCATTCCTGCGAAGGCAGGAATCCACGAGTTACTGCCTTTTTTGAATTGATTAGTTCTTTACTCTTTTAGGTTGATTTTCTTGATTACCTTATCTTTATCTCATAATTCTTTCCTTTTTGGCACTGCCCAAAAACGAAACCAAAAAGGCGCCTCTAACGGCTTCGTGGTTGGTAGCTACCAACTTCCTTCATTACACTCATTGCGTTCCTAAAAACTGAAAACTCCCGTTGGTCAAACAGTTCAGTTTTTTTAACGGAACTCCATTCACTTCATTCAGCCCTGCAGATGTTAGAGAGAGCTCAAAGCGGTGACGCATTGATTAATGTGAGAGCTGTTCACTCTCATACCTGCCAAAACACTCTTATAGTAGCTATACTCAGCCTCGTATATATTGCTACGACATCCTTCAATATCAATTGTCAAGCAGTTTAACTAGGGATAAAAGCGAATAGCTTTTAATTTCAAATAATGCGTCACCGCTTGCTCTTCTTTCGAAACCCCTACAGTGCAGAGCGCAGAGAACGTAACTCCGTAAAGAAAACAGTTCTGTTTGAGCGAAATAGCGAGTTAACTGTTTTTAGGAGTGTAGAGAACGTAGCGAAGGTAGTCGACAGCGTGTCGACCTCGAAGCCGTTTCGAGAGCTTTTTTGCTTACTTTTTTAGCGGTTTAAAAAAGTATGAGTGTGTAAGATTAAATTCAAGTATAGAAATATTCCACTAAAAGAAAAGTGAAGTTTTATCTTAAACCGACATACCCATAAAAAATCAAAAATAGAGTTTCAGTCCAACAAAGTATAATTACAAAAACAATATCACAGGAAATATTATGAGCCAAAAATTTGTAGGTGCGCATACCTCTGCTGCGGGTGGTGTCTTTAATGCACCGCTTAATGCGATGAAAATCGGGGCAAAAGCTTTTGCTCTTTTTACGAAGAACCAACGCCAGTGGAAGGCTAAACCACTTGAGAGCGAGGTCATTGATAAGTTTAAAGAGAACCTAGAGCTAAGTGGTATCTTGCCTAAGCATGTCTTGCCACATGACTCTTACCTTATTAATCTCGGTCACCCTGAGATGGAAAAACGTGACAAGTCGTATGATGCATTTGTGGATGAAGTAGAACGTTGTATGTTACTTGGACTTGACCGTTTGAACTTTCACCCGGGGTCTCACCTAAAAAAGATCCCTGAGGATGAGTGTCTTGATGCCATCGCTGAGAACATGAACCGCGCACTTGAATGTACTTCAGGTGTTAGCTTGGTTCTTGAAAACACGGCAGGTCAGGGGAGTAACCTTGGTTGGCGTTTTGAACATCTCGCACACATCATTGATAAGATCGAAGACAAGTCGCGTGTGGGTGTCTGCATCGATACGTGTCATATGTTTACTGCAGGTTACGACATTCGAACACGTGAGACTTATGATGCTACCTGGGCAGAGTTTGAGAAGGTGGTTGGGTTTAAGTACCTCATGGGCATGCACATCAACGACTCAAAACCAAAATTAGGTTCACACGTTGACCGCCACCAAAGCATAGGCCTCGGTGAAATCGGTGCGGAGTCATTTAAGTTTTTAATGAACGACGAGCGCATGAATGACATCCCCCTTATCTTAGAGACCATCGATGAAACGATTGGGGATAAAGAGATTGAGATGCTTTATGGGTTTGAAAAGTAGTATATAGCGCTAAAAGCTACAAAAGGGGTGGTTTTTTGCAGAAACAGAGAGCTATTAAAGAAAGTTATAAAGTATCTATGGCAAAATAGAGCAATTCGCTTATAATTAGGTTCTGAAATATTCAGTCCATTAATATTAAAGCATCAGGAGAATAAATGAAAAAATTACTACTTGTGTCTGCAATCGCAGCATCTACACTTATGGCATCAGGGTATAAGATCCCAGAACAATCACTAAACTCAACAGGTCTAGCAGGCGCGTATGTGTCTAATACTTCTGCAGCTGATGCCGCTTATTATAACCCGGCTAACATGGCATTTATGAGTAGTGATAAGCATCTTGAACTTAATGCGATGTATATTCATCTTAATCCAGTAGATTTTAAAGGGACAGTTGGCGCTGCTCCTTCGCATAGTGCACAAAGTGCATCTGAAGATTTTATAATTCCGCAGATCTATTTAGTCAGTGCACCGTTGGGTGAAGATGAGGATGTTCGTATTGGTCTTTCAATAAATGCACCTGCAGGCCTTTCAAAAAGATGGACAGAAGGTGTTGAATCAGCTATGGCGAAAGAATTTACGTTGAAAGTAATTGAAGTTAATCCCACATTTTCATATCGTATATTAGATAACTTATCTATAGCAGCAGGTGTTCGTTTTATTTATTCAGAAGGTGTGGTTAAAACTGCTCCTGCTGGTGGAAATTTAGATTTACAGGGTGACAGTTGGGATGTAGGATATAACCTTGCAATGTCATATAAACCCTTAGACGTTTGGGGATTGGCAGTTACTTATCGTTCTGATGTAAGCTTGTCGGAGGAAGGTGGAAACTCTTTTGTTCATCCAACATACGGAAAGGTAAGTACACCAGCTAGTGTTTCTTTGCCACTCCCTGCAACATTGGCAGTAGCAACTGATGTTGATGTGACTAGTAGCACTAATATTGAATTGACATATGAACGTACTTTTTGGTCAACGTATAAAGAGCTAAATATTCAAATTCCTGCTGCTGGACCACTTCCTGGTATGCCTGCTACTAAAAACTGGATAGATACAAACACTATACGTCTTGGTCTAACACAGGGTATTGGAGAATCAGTAAACTTAATGGTTGGTTTAGCTTATGATGAGACACCAGTACCAGCTGAAACACTTGGTTTCGAACTGCCTGATAGTGATGCCGTAATAGGTTCTTTAGGTGTGAGATGGGCTGTGACTGATGCAGTGGATATTGGAGCTGCTGTTTTATATGATGCAAAAGCTAAAAGAACAGTGGAAGCTTCTGACCAAAATAAAAATTATATTGCAGGAGAGTTTACTAACTCTAGTGCAATCTTAGCAAGTGTTGGTCTAGGCTATAAGTTCTAGTCATTTTTAACAGGTATCTGAAAAGATACCTTCTTCCTCATAACTTCCACACTTTTTTATATTACAATATCACTATACAAAATGTAGGGAGTCTTTATGTCACTAACTTATCCTTATCAGAATTTCTATGATATGTTGGATGCTGCCAGCACTTCATCGCCTAACAAGACGGTTATCTTTGTGGATGATAGAAAAGTTACTTACAAAGCATTTTTACAAAAAGTCGACGCCTTTGCACGTTTTTTAGAGATCACCGGTGTCAATGTGGGCGATAGGGTTGCTTTGATCGCGCCGAACTCTGAAGAGTTTGTTATTAGTGTGTATGCTGCTACGAAGATAGGGGCGGTTGTCGTTCCTGTTAACAACATGCTCAAGGCGAGTGAGTATGAGTTCATTTTAAACGATTGTGAAGCGAAGATCCTTGTTACTTCGATGCAGTACCGCAAAGAGGTCGAGGGACTTCGTGCGTGTACGAAGGTTGAGAAGATGATCTGGGTTGATGAAGCCCCACAGATCGACAATCATAACATCGTTTTTGATGAGGTCTTAGAGACCCATCGTCATGGTGAGGAGAGTAGAGGACTGTGCAAACTCGATGACATGGCCATCATCTTCTACACCTCTGGAACAACAGGTTATCCTAAAGGTGCGATGATGAGTTATCGTAATATCTTTAACAACATGATCGCAGGTTCTGAGCGTTTTAATGTGACCCATAAAGATCGTTTCATTGTCTACTTACCGATGTTTCATGCCTTTACCTTTACCGTGATGTTGATGATCCCTTTTTATAACAAAAGCTCCTTTGTTATCATCCCTAAACTTTTACCATTTAGTAACATCATCAAGCAGACCTTACTGAAGCGAGTTACTGTCTTTTTAGGCGTTCCTGATGTCTATAATGCACTCATCAAAGCAAAGCTTCCGTGGTATTTTATGTGGTTTAACAAGATACGTGTCTTTATCTCTGGTGCATCTGCCTTGAGTGAAGATACGCTCATCAAGTTTAACACCAAGTTTAAACGGGCGAATATGTTAGAAGGTTATGGACTGAGTGAATGTGCCCCTGTCGTTTCGGTTAACCCTATGGAAGTCCAAAAACCCATGTCTATCGGTCCTGCGCTTCGAGAGTGTGAAGTGAAGATCGTGGATGATGAGATGGTGGAAGTGCCTCTTGGTCAGATTGGCGAGCTTATTGTTCGTGGTGACAATGTTATGATGGGGTACTTAAACCGACCAGAGTCAACGGAAGAGACCATCATTAATGGTTGGCTTAGTACGGGTGACTTGGGTAAGATGGATAGTGATGGTTACATCTATATTGTCGATCGTATAAAAGATCTTATTATCTCTAAGGGTATCAACATCTATCCTCGCCAGATCGAAGAGGAGTTGATGAAGTTTTCTTACATCAAACAAGGGGCTGTTATCGGTATCGCCGATCCTAACAGCGGTGAGGTTCCGGTGGCTTATGTAGAGTTAGAAGATGATGTTGACAGAGAAGTCGTTACCCCTAACCAGATCAAAAAAGATCTCAAAGGAGTACTGGCTAACTTTAAAGTGCCTAAAAACATTGTAATCGTAGAGGAACTTCCTAAGACAGCAACAGGTAAGGTACTTAAACGTAAGATCAAAGAGATGCACCTAGATAGTTAGTCTCTTTGTTGCTACAAGAGAACTACTTGTCTACCTTCTCACCTATTACTAACAAAAAAACCACTAAAATAAAAGTATAAAAACTATCGGGGTATATTTGAAATATTTAATTAACTTTTTAGAAGCAAAAGATGTGACCAAGGCTGAGGTCTATAGTCAACTCAAGTGTGAAGAGAATGAAGCGAAGGTGTTACAACTTCTTGCCCAACGTTACATTGCTGGCAATGAAGACATGTTGGTTGTTGACATCTTACAGACACTTTTTGGTGAGAAAAACTACACCTACATCCAACACTTAGGACTTATCAAAACACTTTTAGAGCTGGGCTGGGTCATTCAACACAGTTTTACGCCTCACAAGATCAATGATGTCACTGAGCTTGAGTTACTTAACACGGCGGTCGCTTTAACGGCTTCTCTGTTACGTCTGCTTGAAGAGGGATCATTTGAGCTTGAACTGCCTGACATCAAACCGTATGAAGATCATCTGGAGTATCTGCAAGATCAGTTTTTCAGAATTGAGCTTTATCAAAAGATGAGCACCATCAGACAAAATGTGCATGAACACTCTCTGGGTATTAATCGTATTCGTTCTAAGTTAGAGCTACTTGAAAAGCGCATTGAAGAGCGTGTTGCGGTCACTACTAAAGATGTGGTGTTAGAGAAGTTCTTTAGACAGAAAAAGCTTGACGGTAAAGAACAGGTCATTTTCCTTGCCTTACTTAAAGAGGAGTATAACGCTGGAGATGCTTCGCTACGTGAGATGAATGCTTTGATCGACCTTATCTCGTTAGATGAGTATGACCGCATTAAAAACCGTTCGTTGCTTGAAGATGGGTCAACACTGCTTACAGGTGAGATCATCGATTATGAGGAGATGTTGAACCCTTTTGGTGGGATCTCGCGCGCATTTTACTTGGTAGATGATGTGGTGCAGTCTATCATGCACCCTCAAAAGAAGAAAAAAGTGCACAAACTCAAGATGGATATGGCCATTAAAGACCAAGATCTTTTTGAACTCATCGATCCGGACTTGGACTTAAGCGATGTTGTCTTGAACCCTAAGACACATGAGACACTTGAGAACCTTATGCGTCAGATGGACAAAGAAGTGGTAGCCCGTCTTGTAGAGTGGGGCATTAAAAAGAAGAAGAGTGCTTTAGATGCGCGCATCATTTTTTATGGCCCTCCCGGAACAGGTAAGACGATGACCTCTTACTCTCTTGCCAAGTCACTGAAACGTCAGGTCTTGGCCTTTGACTGTTCTAAGATACTTTCAATGTATGTGGGAGAGAGCGAGAAAAATGTGCGTAAGATCTTCGATACTTTTAAAGACTTGAGTACTAAAACAAAAACAGAGCCCATCTTACTCCTTAACGAGGCAGACCAGTTTTTAGGTGCGCGTTCAAGTGGACCAGGTGGTGGGGCAGAGCAGATGCATAACCAGATGCAGAACATCTTTTTAGAGCAGATCGAGCAGTTCCAAGGAATTTTGATCGCTACAACAAACCTACTTGAAAACATCGACCCTGCGTTCTCGCGTCGTTTCAACTACAAGATAGAGTTTAAGCGTCCTAACAAAGCACAGCGTAAAAAGCTATGGCAGATGATGTTACCTGAACACGCCCCTTATGAAGAGGGCTTTGATATTGAAAAACTAACAAAATACGATCTTAGTGGTGGACAGATAAACCTTATCATCAAAAACTGTGCTTATGCGGTTGCTACGCAAGAAGAGCCACTCTTTACCATGGCGGTGTTTGAGCAGGAGATAGAGAAAGAGAAGAAGGGCAACTTCGACTCAGAAGGTAAGTCAATGGGATTCCTTACTTAATTCCCTCTTCTACATAAACTGTTACCATCTTAAACACTCCCTTCTTTATAGTAATTAGGCTTGTAACAGATAGTAGCACTACACTGTACGTTGAAATTCAATAAATCATCATTTTAAAGCTCTTTAGGCTATATTACACTTAACTGTTTTTTCTATAGAAAACATAACGTCCGAAAGCCCCTGAAATAGGTGTTTAAAGATGTTTATAAACAACAAAAAAGGTTATCTGTATGGAACATGTAAGTACTACAAGTCCCTATCTAGGGGTGTTCATACTCTTCGTGGTCACATTTGGTGCATTTTATGCGACCACTGTTGCTGCGCGTTGGGTAAGCCGTGCCTTAGCACGTAAAGACACAGAAAAGTTAAAACTTTCGATCTACGAATGTGGACCAGAAGTGACAAAGCAACCAAACCGTATTTCGACACAGTTCTACCTGTTCGCACTACTGTTCTTGCTTTTTGATGTTGAAATCGTCTTTATGTTCCCATGGGCAATCGACTTCAAACTACTCGGTTGGTTCGGTTTTGCTGAGATGCTTATGTTCATCTTGCTACTGGCAATCGGTTTTATCTACGCATGGAAAAAAGGAGCCCTTGAATGGCACAACATCAAGTAAATTATACACAAGACAATGGTCTTCCAGTTGCTTTAACAACGATCGACAAAGTCGTTAACTGGGGTCGTTCAAACTCACTATGGGCATTGACGTATGGTCTTGCTTGTTGTGGTATTGAGATGATGGCTTCGGGTGCATCTCGTTATGACTTCGACCGTTACGGTACGATCTTCCGTTCATCTCCTCGTCAGTCTGAGTTGATGATTGTTGCAGGTACATTGACGAAAAAGCACGCTGAGTTCATTAAGCGTCTTTATGATCAGATGGCAGAACCTCGTTGGGTTATCTCAATGGGTTCATGTGCCAACACGGGTGGTATGTTTAACACGTACGCTACGGTTCAAGGTGTTGATCGTGTTATCCCTGTTGATCTTTATCTTCCAGGTTGTGCACCACGTCCAGAGACACTACAGTATGCTGTTATGATGCTTCAAAAGAAGATTCGTGCAGAAAAAGCCGGTAAAGCACAACGTCCAAAGAGGTTATTATAATGAGAGCCTATAAGCCAAAAGACGACGTACAGAAAAAGTCGTATTACACAGACCGTTACTGGGTTGCACCAATGGTGCCAAAGTCTATGGTCGAAGATGATGCTGTCTTTGCAGCAGACTTAGCCGCTATCAAAGCAAAATTTGACGTAAGCGATGCTTACATCCAAGTTGAGCAGATGGTTGTTTACATCAAGCCAGAAGATAACGTTGGTGTTTTGAAGTTGATGAAAGAGGAGTTGGGTTATACACAACTCTCTGAGATGTCAGCTATCGACTGGATTGCTAAACAAGGTCAATTTGAGATCTTTTATCAGATGCTTTCTATGGGTAAGCGCAAGCGTATTCGTGTGAAATGTTTCATCGATCAAAACCAAGCGATCGAGAGTGTTAATCCACTTTTCCGTTCGGCTGACTGGTCTGAGCGTGAGATGTTCGATATGTTCGGTGTGAAGGTTAACAACCACCCTTACATGAAGCGTATCTTGATGCCAGATGATTGGGAAGGCTACCCACTGCTTAAAACTTATCCTCTACAGGGTGATGAGTTTGCTGCATGGTATGAAGTTGATCGTATCTACGGTAAAGAAGCACGTGCAATTATCGGGCCTGAAATCCGTGACAGTGCACGTGTAGATCGTTATGACACAGAGCGTTTCTCACGTCTAGGTTTTGAAGTACCAATGGGTGCTGAGCCTAAGGCAGTAGACGCAGAAGAGACACCACTTGCTTACCAAGAAGAGGGTGGTGTATTTATGATTGATAAATTTGAAGATGACAAAACAGAGATCATCTCAGATAGAAAGAGATAGGGGCGAAGATGCAACAACCAAATAGATTACGTCCGTTTTTTGAGAACATTACCTTCGATCGTGAAGATAATGAGATGATCGTTAACTTCGGACCGCAGCACCCTTCGGCGCACGGTCAGTTACGTTTGATCTTACACCTGCAACAAGAGCAGATCGTTAAAGCACATCCAGATGTTGGATATCTTCACCGTGGTATGGAGAAGATGGGTGAGAACATGATCTACAACGAGTTCATGCCAACAACAGACCGTATGGACTACATCGCGTCAAGCTCAAACAACTATGGTTTTGCCTTAGCTGTTGAGAAACTTATCGATGTTCATGTTCCACGTCGTGCAAAAGTTATCCGTATGATGCTTTTAGAGATCAACCGTCTTATCTCTCACCTTTTCTGGTTAGCAACAACTGCGCTAGATATCGGTGCGATGACTGTTTTCCTTTACGCATTCCGTGAGCGTGAGTACCTTATGGATATCATCGAAGATTACTGTGGTGCGCGTTTGACGCACGCAGCAATCCGTATCGGTGGTGTGCCTCTTGACATTCCAGACAACTTCATCCCAGATTTGAAAGATTTCTTGGACAAGTTACCTGCGAACATCAAAGACTATGAAGACCTTCTTGATACTAACCGTATCTGGTTGATGAGAATGGAAAACGTCGGTATCATTCCTGAAGAGATGGCACTTTCATGGGGCTGTACAGGTCCAATGCTACGTGCTTCTAATGTTGCTTGGGACATTCGTAAAGAAGAGCCATATGAGCTTTATGACGAAGTAGAGTTTGAAGTTCCTTACTCTGACAAGTGTGATAACTACGCACGTTACAAGATCTACATGCAAGAGATGCGTGAGTCTGCTAAGATCCTTTATCAGACAATAGACATGTACGCAGAGACTGTAAAGAACAATGAGACAGAACTGATGGCACATTCACCACAGTACATCTCAGCACCTAAGCTTGAGTTGATGACACAAAACTACTCATTGATGCAGCACTTTGTACTTGTTACTCAAGGTATGCGTCCACCAGTAGGTGAAGTGTACATTGCGACTGAGTCACCAAAAGGTGAGCTTGGTTTCTACATTAATTCACAGGGTGGTCCATACCCATATCGTCTAAAACTACGTGCGCCTTCATTCTGGCACACAGGTATTTTGACAGACCTACTTCCGGGTCACTATATTCCGGATGTTGTTTCAATCATCGGTACGACTAACATCGTATTCGGTGAAGTTGATCGTTAAGGAGAGCAGATGAAACGTTATGATTTACGCCATCTTAAAGATGAGTTTGAGCCAAGAATGAAAGAGATTTTGGTTGACAAACATCCTGCTGGAGAAGTAGCTATATTTCTATTTGAAATTGGTGATTTTTCTGCGATTCAACGTAGTGCTGACCTTGTAAAAGAGTGTGGGCTTGAGTTAGCTAACTCATTGAAATTCAATGAAGCTGACTGGACGATTGTCGTCAAAAAATAAGGGTATATACCTATGAGCAAAGTCTTTTTTTCGACCTGGCGTGGTGAGTCTATCAACAACTTTGATAAGGCTGACGATGCATGGGAAGAATCAGCATACAACCTGCCTGAGCAGTACAACGAGCACAGCTCATCTAAAGCCTTTATCGGCTGGGATGGTGTGGCGCTTTTTGACTCTGAGGTAGATGTTGTACGTCTCGCGACAGAGTACGCGGCGCAGTATCAGGTTTATTCTGAAGCCTGTGGTCGTTGTGCACCAGGTCGTTGGGGCGGACGCATCTTGTATGATTTGATGGATAAGATTGCACGTGGCGAAGGTACTATGCAAGATATGGATCACCTCAAAGAGGTCTCTCGTACCATGCAAAGCACTTCTAAATGTGAGATTGGTAAAACCGTTCCAACACCGCTACTTGACCTTATGGAGCATTTTGAAGCAGATTTTGTACGTTGTATTGATGAACAAAAACCTTCAAAGCACTATGATGAGAATGTCAGCTATATCGCTAAGGTTACTGCACCATGTACGGACGCTTGTCCAGCCCATGTTGATATCCCTGGTTATATAGAAGGTGTTCGTGATCTTCGTTTTGATGACTCCTTGACAGCGACACGCCAAACCATGCCATTAGCGCATACCTGTGGTCGTGTCTGTCCTCACCCATGTGAAGATGAGTGTCGTCGTACGAACCTTGATGAGCCTATCTCGATTATGGCGTTGAAACGTCTGGGTGCTGATTATGAGACTGATCATGGTTTTGGTTTCTTCCACCCTGCTGAGAAAAAAGCAGATACAGGTAAAAAAGTAGCCATCGTTGGTTCAGGCCCTGCTGGTCTGACTGCAGCGTACTATCTTGCCTTAGAAGGTATCCATTGTGATGTCTATGAAGCACTTCCAGTTCTTGGTGGTGAAGTCGCTGTTGGTGTACCAGAATACCGTATGCCGATCGACAAATACAACCAAGATATCGAAGCCGTTCGTGACTTAGGTGTTAACTTTATTGTCAACACACCGGTTACCGCTGAGATGATGCGTCAGTTTGAGACAGACTATGATGCAACAATGGTTGCTGCTGGTACACGTCTTTCTAAGAAAGTACGTTGTGGCAATGAGCGTCCTGAGATCCAGGGTTACTGGGGAGCGATAGACTTCCTTGATCGTGTGAATCTTTATGAGAAGTATGACATCAAGATACCAGAAGAGGTTCAAAAAGAGAATCTTCTGACAACAGACTATGTTGATCTTACAGGCAAAACAGTTGTTTGTGTTGGTGGTGGATTTACTTCGATGGACGTTGTCCGTTGTTCGATCCGTGCTGGCGCTGAAAAAGTCTACATGGTTTATCGTCGTGATGAGAAGACGATTATTCGTAACACGACCTATGAAGAGTACCATGAAGCAGTCGAAGAGGGTGTTGAATTCTTGTTCCACTCTGCTGTTGAAGAGATGGTGGATGAAGATGATGTACTTAAAACACTTAAGATCAACAAGTTTGAACTTGTTCCTGATCCTAATGGTGGACGTGCACAACTGGTTAAGATAGAAGGCGCTGACTATACGATCGACGTTGACTACCTTGTACCTGCTGTTTCTCAAAGTGCTGACTTTGCGCTTCTTCCTGAAGAGTGGGAGCTAGAGATGACCTCTTGGGGTACACTTCTTACCAACGGTAAAGATTACATGACTTCACGTCCTGGCGTTTTTGCTGCAGGTGACTGTGAATACGGTCCGATGACGATTGTTAATGCCGTTGGTCAAGCGAAGCGTGCTGCATCCGTCATGAGTCGTTATGTTCAAAATGGTGGTGAGATTACACTTACAGATGATGAGATCATGGAAGATCACCTTCGTCGTATGAAAGTCTATGACAAAAAAGAGAAGATCGTAGGTTGGCTTCCAGGACTTGCTCGTGAAGAGTCAGAAGTCCTTGATGTTGATGTTCGTAAGTTCAACAACATGGAAGTTAACCTCGGTTTCACACAAGATCAAGCACTCAGCGAAGCAGATCGCTGTATGCGTTGTTACTATATCGCGATGGTCGCGTACTAAAGGGAGGTCGGATGATTAATTTTAAAATAAACGGCCACTCTGTAACGGCTGAACGTGGTGAGACTATCCTTAATGTAGCGCGTCGCGAAGATATTTATATCCCAACTATGTGTTACCTTGAGAAGACAACACCGTGTGCTTCATGTCGTCTTTGTAGTGTGGAAGTAGAAGGTATGGACGGTTTCGTTCTTGCTTGTAACACGCCACCAACTGAGGGCATTAACATCATTACGGATTCTAATGTTTTAGAGAGTGAACGTACTAACATCATGCGTATGTACGATGTTAACCACCCATTAGAGTGTGGTGTATGTGACAAGTCAGGCGAGTGTGATCTTCAAAACAAGACCTTAGAGTTCAATGTTGGTGAACAGCAGTTTGCTGCTAAAGATCAACCACGTAAGATCGAGAGTTGGGGATTGATAAACTATGATCCATCACTCTGTATCTTATGTTAAAAGTGTACGCATGTCTGTAATGAAGTGATCGGTGATGATGCCTTAGACTTGCTCTTTGGTGGTTATAACTCTAAGGTCATTCCTAAAAATGCAGAAACACTTGACTGTACGTTCTGTGGTGAATGTATCGCGGTCTGTCCAGTCGGTGCCTTGGTGAGTTCAGACTTCCAATACAGTGCAAACTCTTGGGAACTTTCAAAAGTTCCAGCAACTTGTGCTCACTGTAGTGCGGGTTGTGCCTTAGAGTATGAGGTGAAACATACCGCTATTGATGCTCAGGGTGAAGAGAGTATCTACCGTGTGAAAAATGACTTTGAACATGTGACACTCTGTGGCGCAGGACGTTTTGGTTATGACTATGCAAACAAAGCAACTAAAGATGCGTCTGCCTTCGCTAAAGCGGTGGAAGCTGTTAGAACAGCAAAAGCAGTTCGTTTCTCTTCACTCATCACCAATGAAGAGGCGATGATCCTTCAAGCATTGAAAGCGAAGTTAGGATTTAAGCTCTTTAACCGTGACGCACGTCATATGCAACTCTTTATGGATGCGTATGCCAGTGTAAGTGGTAAACAACACTACTCAGCAGACCTTGCCTCTTTAAGAGCTTCGGATGCAATTATTGTTATTGGAACGCGTATTGCTACGGATAATCCTGGTGTACGTTACGCGATGACAACCGCTGCTCGTCATAACGGCGCAAAAGTTATCTACATGCATCCACTCGAAGATGCACTACTTCAAAACACGGTTACACAGTTTGTGAAGTATGAAGTAGGAACAGAAGAGGGTGTATTAGCGCTTCTTGCACAGACTTTGATTACCAACCAAGAGTTGACAAAACGCGAACAAGCATTTTTCGATGGACTTGATGAGGGTTATTTGAGTGCTGAGACTAACGTGGGTGATGATGAGTTAGCGCTGATCACGAAGCAGTTCTTGCGTACTAAGGCGAAGACCTTAGTTATCGGTGCTGATCTTCTGTCACACGAACGTGTTGAAAACATCGCACGTCTTGTTGCTTTGATCGAGAAGTACAGCGACTTTAAGATTCTTGTTGTGCCAACTGAGGTTAACACCTTAGGTGTTTCACTGATCACGGATCTTGATGTTGACGATCATAGTGAAAACGTTGTGGGTTATAATGCAAAAGGTAGCTTTGTTATCTCTGCCTTAGGTGACGCTGACTTAGCGGTACCTGCTTTTAACCAACAAGAGGGAACGGTTGCTAGTATAGACAAGCGTGTTCTACCAACAAACGTAGCACTACCATTTGAAGGTTATACTTTAAATGATATTGCTAACGCCCTTGGCGTTGTTGTTGAAAACACGATCGATTATACGCAAACACTTCCAGTAGAGAGTGGTTTTAAAGCGATTGCCTTTGATGACTTAGAGAACTTCTACTCATCTAAAGGTGTGGATGAGCGCGGTTATGTCTTAAGTGATGTGAGTGTTCATCGTGGTGGACATCCTGAAGATGTAGCTGAACTACCAGAGTTTAATGGTGCGGTGATCTACCATGCGAATCCGGTACTTCAGTTTAATGCCTTTAGTGCAAAAACAGCACAACTAGAAAACGACAACAACCTTTATGGTTCAGCATCATTTGCTGCTGCTGCCCGTCTTAATGACGGTGAAGCAGTAACATTTAATTATGCTGGTGAAACTGTACGTCGTATCTTCAAGCTTGATGATACACTCAAAGGGACGGTTGCGCTGCATCCTACCTTTGATCTGGGTCTAAATGTACGAAGCGATTATCGCTTTGAGACAGTAAATTTTATGAGAGAGAGTAAATAGGTATGAGTGAAATAACTATTACGATAGACGGTAAAGAGGTCAAAACGCAAGAGGGTGAACTTATCCTTAATGCGGCACGTGCCAACGACATCTTTATCCCCGCTATCTGTTATCTGACACGTTGTAGCCCTACGCTAGCGTGTCGTATCTGTCTTGTTGAAGCAGATGGTAAACAGGTGTATGCTTGTAATGCCAAAAGTAAAGACGGTATGCAGATCACAACATCAACGGAGACGATCGAGGCTGAAAAGCGTGCGATCATGGAAGTTTATGATGTAAACCACCCACTTCAGTGTGGTGTTTGTGATCAATCAGGCGAGTGTGAACTTCAAAACTACACATTAGAGATCGGTGTTGACTCACAGAGTTACGCCATCAAAGATGTTGATCGTTCGATCCAGAACTGGGGTCTGTTAAACTATGATCCAAGTCTCTGTATTATGTGTGAGCGTTGTACGACTGTCTGTAAAGACATGATCGGCGATGGCGCACTAAGTACACGTGCTCGTGGAAGTGATGCGATTGATGCTAGTTTTAAAGAGAGCATGCCAAAAGATGCTTACTCCATGTGGAACAAGCTTAACAAGTCACTGATCCAGCCAAATGATGGCGAGAAGCTTGACTGTACAGACTGTGGAGAGTGTTCTGCGGTTTGTCCTGTTGGAGCGATCGTCTCTGCGGACTTCCAGTACACATCTAACGCATGGGAACTAACAAAGGTTCCTGCGACATGTTCACACTGTTCAGCGGGTTGTCAAATCCAGTATGAAGTGAAGCATGGTTCTATAGATGCACCTGAAGATAAGATCTACCGTGTTCAAAACGAGTGGAACTATGTATCATTATGTGGTGCAGGACGTTATGGTTACAACTTTGAGAACAAGGTTGATGCTAAAGATGAGGCAGCCTTTGCTAAAGCAGTGGAAGCCTTTGAAAAAGCAGACACCATCCGTTTTGACTCTCAGATTACGAATGAAGAGGCGTTGATCCTTCAGAAGTTAAAAGAGACTAAGGGCTATAAGCTTATTAATGAAGAGGCACGAAAGTTTGCTAACTTCATGAAAGAGTACGCTGCAGTAAGTGGAAATGCGATCTACAAAACACCACTTAAAGCGGTGAATGATGCTAACTTCGTTATCTCTGTGGGTTCTGCGATTAAGACAGACAACCCAAATGCACGTTTTGCCATCAATAACGCGATGATCATGAACAAGGGTGCGGCGATGTACTTCCACCCTGTTGCTGATCCTGTTGTTGACACGATGGGTAAGAACATCATGAGTATTAACCATGCTCCGATGTTAGAAGAGGCAAGTATGTACCTCATACTAGATCTTTTTGCTAAGAAAGATGCACTTCCATCTGAAGTTGCTGAGTATATCGCTTCTTTTCACTCAACGAAGACGATTACCGTAACTGAAACGATCAAAGAGAAAGTGGTTGAGATCGTTAAAGAGATGAAAGTCAACGAAGAGACTGGTGAAGAAGAAGAGATTGAAGTCGAAAAGTCTAAGATGGTGCCTAAAAAGGTCGAAAAAGAGGTCGAAGTCGATGACAACCGCCTTTTAGAGATTGTGAACGCACCGAAGAAGTTCGAAGAGAGTATGGAGAAGCTTCTTAAAAAGAAAGATACCTTTGCCATGATCGTTGGACCTGACTTCTATAGTCATCCAAACGCTAAAAACTTAGCACGTCTTGTGGCACTTGTTGAAAAGTACACCGACTTCTCAGTAACAATGATCCCTGAAAAAGGTAACTCACTGGGTGTCGCAATGATTTGTGATCTTGATGAGCTTGCTGGATCATACAGTGTTGGTTATAACGTTGCCGCAGACTTTGTGTTGAGTGCAGCAGGCAAGGGTGACCTTGATATGCCAGCGATGAACCAACAAGAGGGTACATTAACAAGTATTCAACTGCGTGTTAACCCAACCAATGCCGCACTTCCATATGCAGGTTATGAGCTTAACGACATCGCTAACGCTTTAGGACTTGAAGCTGCATTAACCGTTGACTATACTGAGCAACTTGGTGCAATTGATGGCTTCAGAGCTGAAAAGTTTGATGATCTTCCAAACCACTTTAGTAACAGTGGTGAAGAGGTTCGTGGTTATGAGCTAGAAGCAACGACAGCAACAACAGGTGATGAGAGTGTAGCGCCATTTGATGAAGCAGCAGCAATGAGTGACGCAATGGTCTATCTTGCTAACCCAACACTTCAGTTTAATGACTTTACGAACATGTCACATCAGTTGAGCGAAGAAGTGGGTCTGTATGTGAGTAGTGATTACGCAAAAGCGAATGAACTAAGCGAGGGAGACAAGGTTTCTGTGACTTCAACAAAAGGTTCTTTGGAACTTAATGTTAAAATAGACAGTAAAATCGGCGGAAATATTCCGTTTGTACCAAGTTTCGACTCAAATCTTAACTCTGAGGCACTCTTTAACGACTATCGTTTCAGTAGTGCAACAATTAAAAAGGTGTAATTAATGGAAACAGCATATTTCATAGAGACGATCATTAAGATTGTTGTGATCTTGTTAGTCTTCTCAGCGCTAGCAGGTTTTGGTACCTACTTTGAGCGTAAGATTCTTGCATTTATGCAGCGTCGTCTTGGGCCAATGAATGTTGGACCATTTGGTGTCCTACAGATTGCAGCAGACGGTATTAAACTCTTTACAAAAGAGGACATCGTACCAACAAATGCAGTTGGACCGATCTTTAAGATCGCACCTGTTATTACAGCAGCAACAGCATTTATGGCAGCAGCAGCGATTCCATTTTTACCACAGTTTACGATCTTCGGTTATACCGTTCACCCGATCGTAGCCGACGTAAACATTGGTATCTTGTATATTCTTGGTGTCATGGCAGTTGGTTTTTACGGACCACTTCTTGGTTCATTAGCATCAAGCAACAAGTTTGCGCTACTTTCAGCAGCACGTGCGGCAGCGGTATTTATCTCTTACGAAGTAATTACAGGTCTTGCACTACTTGGGCCGTTGATGATGGTTGGTTCATTTTCACTGATCGACTTTAACAACTACCAAGCAGGCGGTATGGGTGACTGGATCATCTGGTCACAACCGGTTGCGTTTGTACTGTTTTGGATCGCAGCGTTTGCTGAGACTGGACGTACACCGTTCCACTTGGTAGCGAACGATCACGAGATCATTGATGGATTTGGTACAGAGTACTCTGGTATGCGTTGGGGTCTCTTCTTCATCGGTGAGTATGCAAACATGTTCTTTATCTCGTTTGTAATCGTGCTTCTGTTCCTTGGTGGCTTTGGTGATGGTTCGGTCTTTGGTGCATTAATGTTCTTGTTGAAGATGTCATTTTTCTTCTTCTTCTTCTTATGGACACGTGCAGCATGGCCAGATATCAGACCTGACCAGTTAATGTGGTTATGTTGGAAAGTTCTTATGCCACTAGCGGTACTCAACGTTGTTGTTACCGGCTTTGTGATGATGTTTTAGGGGTAGATGATGAGTTTAGAACAATTTGAAAATAGAAATGTTAGCGAAAATGGTTACTACAAAGTAGACATCGAGAGCTACCCTGAAACAGGCTGGGAGAAGGCGAAACAAGTCTTCTCTCGTACTATTAGAGGCGAGCTTTTTGTAGGTCTATGGGTAGTTATGCGTGAGATGCTCAAGTTTGACATCCACACGGTTCAGTATCCTAAAGAGAAGTTGCCTGTTGGCCCACGTTACCGTGCGGTTCATGAGATGCAACGTCTTTGGGAGTCTGGTACAGAGCGTTGTATTGGTTGTGGTCTTTGTGAAAAGATCTGTATCTCTGACTGTATCCGTATGGACACACGTATTGATGAGAACAGCCGTAAAGAGGTGAGTGAGTACACGATTAACCTTGGTCGCTGTATCTTCTGTGGTTACTGTGCAGAAGTGTGTCCAGAGCTTGCTATTGTACACGGTGGTCGTTATGAGAACACTTCTGAGCAACGTGCACACTTTACGGACTACGAAGATATGTTGACACCATTTGACATGGCGGTTAAGGGACAAGTGCCTGAATACCCAGGTTTTGGTGCTGTTACACCACACGAAGACGAGCGCGTTAAATCAACGCCGCTTGCGTATTAAGGAGTTTTAATGGAAGCTATTGCTTTTTACACCTTTGCGATCTTAACAACAGTGATGTTTTTGATCACTGTGTTAACGAGCCACGCGCTATATGCACTAAGTGCTTTAGCGGCAGGTATGATCTTCATCTCAGCATTTTTCTTTTTGCTGGGTGCTGATTTCTTGGGCGCGATCCAGATCATCGTCTATACAGGTGCTGTTATGGCACTTTATGCCTTTGGTATGATGTTCTTTGATACAACACGTGATGTTGTTGAAAAACGTACTTCACCACAGCTTATCTTTGGTCTTTCAGGCGTAGCAGCACTTATGGTTGTTGCTATCTTTACTGCACCAATCATCTCTGGCAACATCGAAGCGCTTTATCCAGCTATTGATGGTGTTGGTAACTCACAAATGGTTGGTATGGTTCTTTTTACAAAGTACCTTATCCCATTTGAAGTTGCAGCCATCATGCTTTTGGTAGCGATGATTGCAGGTATTGTACTTGCTGGTAAGAAGATGGATCACTCATTAACACTTATGCAAGATGAGATTGAGTGTATCAACGAAGAGAAGGAGCAGGTATGATGGAAATAACATTACAACACTACATGATCCTTTCGGTCGTGCTTTTTGCAATCGGACTAATCGGTGTTATGCGTCGTAAAAACCTCTTGATGCTTTTTTTCGCAACAGAGATCTTACTTAATGCAGTTAACATCGCTTTTGCAGCGATTGGTAGTTACTACGGTGACATGACAGGTCAGATGTTCGCCTTCTTCATTATCGCTATTGCAGCGTCTGAAGTTGCAGTTGGACTTGGTCTACTTGTTCTTTGGTACAAGCGTACTGGTAAAATTGACCTTGATGCTATGACATCGATGAGAGGATAGAGATGGAATTATATTTATATACTGCACTATTTGCACCGATTGTAGGTTCACTGTTTGCAGCACTTTTTGGCATGAGCAAAAAGAACATTATTGCAGGTCTAGTACCTTCAGCACTACTGTTCGTTTCATGGTTAGCAAGTCTTAAACTTCTTATCTACATCCTTGGTGGTGGCGAAGCGATTCATGTTGAACTAATGACATGGATGGCAACAGGTGATCTGTATGTTCCATACGGATTTATTGTTGATCAGGTCTCAGTAACGATGATGATGGTTGTAACAACGGTTTCTACGGTTGTTCACGTTTACTCTATCGGTTACATGGATCATGATAAGGGCTTCAACCGTTTCTTCGCGTGGCTTTCAGCTTTCGTGTTCTCGATGATGGTACTTGTTATGAGTGACAACTTCCTTGGCCTGTTTATTGGTTGGGAAGGTGTTGGTGTCTGTTCTTGGGGACTAATCGGTTTCTGGTATCACAAAGAAGTGGCTACTTGGGCTGCAAACGAAGCGTTCATTATGAACCGTATTGCTGACCTTGCAATGCTTATCGGTATCTTCTTAGTGTATTGGAACACAGGTTCTATTCAGTACGAACAAGCCTTTGCAGCAATGCCAGGTCTTGACACAGCAGTACTAACATCAATGGGTATCTTCTTATTCATCGGTGCAATGGGTAAGTCGGCGCAGTTTCCACTACACACATGGCTTGCAGATGCGATGGAAGGTCCTACTCCGGTATCGGCACTGATCCACGCAGCGACCATGGTAACAGCAGGTGTTTACTTAGTTGTACGTGCTAATCCACTTTATGACCTTATCCCTGATGTGGGTCTTTTCATTGCTAGCCTTGGTGCCTTTGTTGCGATGTTCGCTGCAACGATGGCATTGGTTAACCGTGACATGAAACGTATTATTGCTTACTCAACACTCTCACAACTTGGTTACATGTTTGTGGCTGCTGGTTTGGGCGCTTACTGGGTGGCACTGTTCCACCTTATGGCACACGCATTCTTTAAGGCACTTTTATTCCTAGGTGCTGGTAACGTTATGCACGCTATGCATGATGAGCTTGATCCATTTAAGATGGGTGATCTTAAGGCATCGATGAAGTGGACATGGATCTTCATGACACTCGCTTCAGTTGCACTTGCAGGTATCTACCCACTAGCTGGTTTCTTCTCTAAAGATCTTATCTTAGAAGTATCTTTTGTAGAACATCACTACATTCTTTACACAGTACTGTTGTTAACTGCTGGTTTGACAGCGTTCTACTCGTTCCGTCTTGTAGCGTTGATCTTCCATGGTGATGACAGACACAGTGAAAACGGTGTACACCCACATGAAGCATATAATTTTATGCTTTATGCGATGTTACCACTAGCGATCCTTGCGGTTGTTGCCGGTATGATCTTTAAAACACCATACTTCGAGATGGTTACGCAGGTTCTTCCAGCGATTGAGTATCATATCCATAACCACACTACGTTCTGGATCATGACGATTGGTACACAGGTGTTTGTTATTGCTGCGATCGCTTATGCTTACAAGAAGTATGCTAAAGCGGTTAAGGTTGATAAAAAAGTTGAGTCGGGTCTTCTCTACCAACTGCTTTACAACCAGTACTTTATCCCTCAGTTTTATGAAGAGTACTTCACTAAGACCTATAGAGAGCTTTCTGCAATGATGTGGAAGCTAGATATGAAAGTTGTTGATGCAACTGTTGATGGTGTGGCAAACATCTTCTACAACACAGGTAAAGCAACACATACAATGCAAAATGGAAACCTCTCAACGATGTTACGTTGGATGGTAATTGGTACAGTGGTTCTTTTAGCACTGGCTGCAGCATTCACATTTGGACAATCAGAGTCAGTAGTTAAACTACTCTCTGGATTAGGAGCTATATAGATGTTAGACCATATTTTATCAATATTGATATTTTTCCCTGCCTTAGCGGCAATACTTGGCTTTATCGTACATAAAGACAGTATGCGCGCATACGGTATCATCGTTGCTACAGTAGAGTTCATCCTCTCACTTTGGTTATGGTACTCGTTTGACCCTAGTATTGCAGGTATGCAGTTTAGTGAAGAGATGAGTTTGATCCCTGCTTTTGGTATCTCGTATCTTCTTGGTGTAGATGGTATCTCACTGTTTATCATTATCATGGCGTCATTCTTTACGATGCTAGGTATTGCTACACTAACTGAGACACGTCGTATTAAAGACCTTATCATCACATTGTTGTTCTTACAGATGACAATGGTCGGTGTATTTGCGGCACTTGATGCGATCCTTTTCTATGTGTTCTGGGAACTTTCACTTGTACCGATGCTTCTTATCATCGGTATCTGGGGTGGGCCACTACGTATTTATGCGTCGGTCAAGTTCTTCTTATATACCTTTACGGGTTCATTGATCATGCTTGTTGGTATGCTTTTTATGGCGTACTTTTATTTCCAAGCAACAGGTCAGTGGAGCTTCTCGATCTTAGAGTGGTACCGTCTTGTTCTTCCTGAGAACATCCAGTACTGGTTATTCGCAGCCTTCTTTATGGGCTTCGCGATCAAAGTACCGATGTTT
>JAJRVE010000034.1 GCA_024277445.1 Campylobacterales bacterium | reverse complement strand
GAAGCAGATGAGATGCTTGACATGGGCTTTCTTGATGATATTAATGAGATCTTCTCTTACCTACCATCTGACCGTCAAACACTTCTTTTCTCAGCAACAATGCCACAGCCAATCAAGAAATTGGCGGAGCGCATTTTAGTTGATCCAGCATTTATTACGATCACACGTTCTGAGACGACTAACGTTGATATCGAGCAAAAATATTACGTTATTGATGAGAACGAGCGCGATGATGCCATCATCCGTCTTTTAGACTCTGAAGAGACAACTAAGTGTGTTGTCTTCTGTCGTACTAAGAAAGAGGTTGATCGTGTTGCTGAAGTTCTTATGGGTGTTGGTTACAACGCTAAGGGTCTTCATGGTGATATGGAGCAGCGTCAACGTGAGGCAGTTATTAAAGGACTTAAAACTGGTCAGTATGACATCCTTGTAGCGACAGACGTTGCTGCGCGTGGTATCCACATCAACGATGTAAGCCACGTTTTCAACTACCACATCCCTTTTGACTCTGAGTCTTATGTTCACCGTATTGGTCGTACTGGTCGTGCGGGTCAAAAAGGTATGGCGATTACCCTTCTTACACCACGTGAGTTCAAAGAGCTTCAGCGTATTAAGTCTAAAGTCGGTACAACGATGGAGCATGCTTACATCCCATCAAAAGCATCGATCAAGACGGCTAACTTCGCTTCTATCGTTGAGTCTATCGAGAAGCATAAGGTCTTTGACGAAGCACATCAGATCCTAGACGCACTCCGTGAAGACATCGATGATGAGCAGATCATGTACAAACTTGTTTCTATGATCATTGACCGTCAAGAAGTTAAGGGACCAAACGAGATCGGTATTAACCCTGAGCGTCTTGAGAAGATCCTTGAGAACTTAGAGCGTGGCGGAGGCGGTGGAAACCGTGGTCGTGGTGGTTACCGTGGTAACCGTAACCGTGGCGGAGGCGGCGGTGGATACCGTGGCAATCGCGATCGCAACCGTTCTGGTGGCGGAGGCGGTGGTGGATACCGTGGTAACCGCGACCGTAACAGAGACTAAGCTCTCTACAAAAGAGAGTCTTTACTCTCTTTCTATCCCTTTTTTAAACTAAAATCAACTTCATAAACTTATAAATGCCGCAAGACATTCACACTTAACTGAGTGTTGCATAGACCTTTTGTAGACCACCATAAAGTGTTTTTGGTGTCAATGAAGCATTCTCATCCCAAAGACGTTGCATCACTACGTTGTCCTCTTCGTCATTCCACACCTTAATGTAAGTACCCTCTTTGTAGCCATGATCTTGTCTAAATTGGTTAAGGATATTTTTACCAACATAAAGGCGATAAAGGCTTTTAATATCTAGCTTACTCATATAGGCTAGCTCAAAAAAGTCTTCAAAGAGTTTAGGTGTATCAAGCTTCTCACGATTGACTGTGTTTAAGATGATGTCTTCAACTTTGGCCATGATATCATCGGGTGTACCAAAGTCTAACACTTCGTCTATTTGAAGTTTCTGGTATCCCGGCTCTTGAGAGATCGCCATCGCAAGGTCTTCGATCGTGCCACGGAAATTTTGAGAGTAATCTTCTAGTCCTAAACTCATAATAAAGTGCCAAACATCGACTACTTCGATCTGCAGGTTTGCCCAGTCCGGATCAGCATCAATAGCCTTCCAATGCTTCCAAGCAAAAGAATCCACCATCTCAGCACACTCCATGTAGATACAGCGTTTCCAGTTTATGGTTTTATTATTTTTAGTCTTACCCGCTTCCCAACCTTCACCATTGGTCGCATCATTCAACTCTTGTTGCAAGAGCAACATCTCTAATACTTTTTCCATCTTAATCCTTGTTCTACTTTTATATTTATCTATTCTTATTTTAGTAATGCTATTTTACTCAACTTCTAAGTAGTTTCACCTTTGCCAGTAGAGCTTTTTACCAAACCCTAAACGGTTATCTGTCATCTTTATACTCTCTAACTCTATCTTCCATAACTTAGGCTTCATCACTTTAGCATATGGAAATGCCTCAAAGTAGAGTGCTCCTTCTTCGCGCTCACACTCTTTCATTACACCTTTAAACTGTATGCCTTGTATCTTACCAACTTCATCTGTCTCTAAAGCAACGGTACCAGAGACATTCGCATTTTGTAAGACGTTTTGGATGTGTTCTGTCTTTATATCTGAGGCTACGATAAAGGCATTTGTTTGCTTGTCATAGGCATAAAAGAGGCTAGCAGATTGAGGTTGATTGTTTACAGAGGTTGCTAAGGAGAGAAGATGATGTTTTGCCAAAAAGGCCGCTACCTTCTCAAGTGTTTTGGCATCGATCAACTCAATATCTTGTGCAATAAGATCAGCATTATTCATCGCGTTGTAATTAAATGGTAGCACTTCCATACCACCAACAGCTCCTAAAACAGCCCCGACTAACATTCCCCTAGCCGCAGAGTCACCCCCAGCTAAGACATTAGCCTCCATTGCCTCTTGAAAGTCACTAAAACGGACTAAGAGGTAGATCACTGCTGCAAAACCACCCTCAACACTACACGACTGCCCCAAGGCTTTAATGGCTTCTATACTTTCTGTTTCTGCTTTTGCTACACCCATAGCAACCCATTGTTGCAGCGTCTCTGAGTAGGCTAAGGCGACCTCTTCGATAGAGCGTTTCAGATCAGCACCCATACTAACCGCCATAATGAGTTCATTAAAATAGGCCGCACTCTCTACTAACTCTTTACTCATATGGGTAAAAACCGTATGCAATTTCACATACTCCATCATCTTGTCCATATCACTATGATAAGCATAAACCAGAGGCATCATCCGTCCTACCACACTCAAGTCATGTGAACTAGAACCACAACCTAATGAGCCTTTACCTGCTTCTAAAGCCTCAAGCGTATGTTTGGATGCACCATCAACATAACCGCTGTACTCTGACATCTTCGCTCGCCAGACATCACTATAGCTCTGAACACTAAAGTCATCATCATGGGCTATAGCATCCAAAAGCCAAAGCATCTGGTCACCATAGTGGGTAAAGTCACCCGCTTTTTTACCAGGATGGTAGTCGCTCAAAGGGTCATTGAACTGCTTCGTGTCGAACTGAGACTTGGAGATCTGATGGGTATCGTAGAGCCAGTGCGCACCTAAGGCATAAGCATCCCCATAAAAGGCACCCCATAAGGCTGCTTGTAATTTACTTCTCATAATGTACCTTTTTTTGGAACTTGTTTTCTAGTATAACATGATATTCGTAGATAGCATCCACATAGTCCACCGGTTCTTGACCACGTGCATAACCATACTTGAGATGTCGATAATACTTTTTCTTAGAGAGAAGAGGAAGTACCGTTTTAAGGTCTTTCCATGTGTTTGGGTTTTTGCCCAGTTTTCGTGCTAACGCTCGGGCATCATAGAGATGTCCCATGCCTACATTGTACGCAGCATAGGCAAACTTGTATCGATCGATCTTTTTGACCTGCTTAGGAATACGTTCATAGATCTTGTGAAAATACTTTGCCCCACCATATACACTTGAGGTAGCATTCGTACGATGCTTAATACCCATCTCTTTCGCTGTTACCCGTGTTAGCATCATCAATCCCCGTACACCCGTTGGACTTTTCGCCAAGCGATCCCAATGTGACTCCTGATACGACTGTGCTGCCAGAAGTGTCCATGGTATATCATACTTCTTGCCTGCTTTTACAAAAAGCTTCTTGTACTTCGGTAGGCGGGTTTTTAGTCGCTTATGAAATGCTCTAAGGTTTACATAGTTAAATTGGTTAGTATAGCTGTAGTAGTGATCAACCAGACGTGCCATCTCGCCAGAACGCTCAACATGACTTAGCCAACCATTTAGTGTTGCATTTAACTCCTCACTGCCATCTCTTAACATCAAAGAGAGTTGCTTCGACTCACTAATATCAAAGGCTTTTCGTAAGCCAGGGTAATAGCGGTTATTAACCGCAAAGATATTAGAGTCCACTACAGTACAGTCGATCTCTCTTTTAGCCACTAAGCCCAACAACTCTTCACTACTCATCTCTTTAGCACGATTAAAATGTAACTCGGGCAACTCTTTTTGGATGCCTTGGAGTGTCTCAACATAACTGGTCTCATCACCTACCGTGATCTTCAAACCTACCAAGTCCGCAACAGAACGAGGGAAGCTCTTGTTACGTATCATCCTCTGGTCACACACCACTACCTCTTTAACACGATAATAGCTCACGCCAAAGACAAACTCTTTTTGGCGGGCATCTGTCTTTGTCAAAGCACCTGCCGTGATGTCGCCAACACCCTTTTGTGTCAATGCTAAGGCATCATTTACTGTTGCCGCAACATGTAGCTTCAGCTCAACTCCAAGGTAAGCCGCAAACTCACGCATCATGATGTATTCAAACCCTTCAGGCCCTGTCGCTCCAACAAAATAAGTAGTCGGACCATTTACCATTACTACCTCGAGCTTACCCCGTTTTTTTATCTGCTCAAGTCTGTTTTCATGCGACGTTTCTGTCTTCGCTGTTACATTAGCATCGTTTGGACTAGCACACCCTACGGTACTACTCCATCGTCCTAAGAAAAAGGCAATCGTTATAAACAGTATGAAAAAGCTAACACGCTGTACTCTCAACGACAAAGATGCTCCTCT
>JAJRVE010000033.1 GCA_024277445.1 Campylobacterales bacterium | reverse complement strand
TACGCTTTATTAAGTCTCTTTACACACCATATCTGTACTCTGTGCTCTCATTGATGGCCTTTACATCGGTACTTATGACTTACTTTGGTGTGAACTACTACCTAGCAGGTATGCACTCATACGCTAAAGGCGATCCAGTGCCTATCCCTGACTTTGTGCCAGTAACATATGCTATTGTCTTCATCATCATTGCATTGGCAGCACGTAACCGCAAGTTGTTTGATGCTAAAAACTGCTAACAATTTTTAAGAGTATTTCAAATGCTCTTTTCTCTCTTAAAAGGCTAGTTGGCCTTTTTAAGATCTTCTTCATAACGTAACATCAACCCATCTTTTAGACCTAGCTTCTGTTTTACCATCTTGCGTATCTGTATTAACAGCGACAGTAGTTGTAAGGCATCTTCATGCTCTTTTGATGCCATGTGACGGTAACGAAGTGCAAACTGACGCCCAATAGCTTTAAGGTCAGTAACAGACTCATCTTGAAGTGATGTTACCTCTATCTCTTCATCTAACAGTTTTTGAACGTTCTCATTGATATTCATAGTCCACCTTTATTTATGACATTATGACAGTTTATGATGTGAAAATAGTGTGAAGTTATATAATGTCATATTGCAATTAAAAAAAAGGCCATAGTATGAAGGGAAACATGAACATTACCTACAAAGTCCTATGTCAAAAGGACACCAACAAAGAGATCACCATAGAAGCACTCTTAAACAACGAGAAAGTACTCAAGGTGATCAAAAGTGAGTTTGGTAAGGGCATACGTAACCTTGTGCTTACAAGTGACGATAAGGCTGCTCTCTTAACACTGGCAACCGAAAAAGAGCTTTACAGTTTTGAAGTGAGTAAAAATGACTTTGCCGACATCTTAGACTTGGCAGAAGAAGATGCTAGAGGACGTAAGCTTTTGAAAAAAGAGTGTGATAGAGTAGAGATTGTGGATATTGAGACTAGCAACTAAGTGCTAGTTTGTTGGTACTTTTAAGGTTGTTACTTAAACCAACCCTTAACACGGTCAAACGCTGACTCGAAAAGAGACTCATGAGGCTTAGACTCTACACCAAAACTCTCTTGGAGTTGGTCGAGTAGGTCGTACTGCTCATCACTGAGTTTTTTAGGATAAGTGATATTGACTTGTGCGATGAGATTACCTTTGCCATGGCCATGAACATCTTCGATACCTTCACCTCTAAATGTAAAGTGCTGTTTATCACGGGTACCGATGTCGAGTTTTAACTCAAGGTCGCCTGTAAGTGAAGGGATCTTGATGGTTTCACCCATAACTGCTTGGGTAAAGAAGACAGGGACTTCAACATAGACATCATTGCCATTACGGATAAAGGTCTTGTCCTCTTCAACGATGAAAGTAACATAAAGGTCTCCACGAGAGCCTCCTCTACCGACATTTCCTTTACCCGAAACACGTAGACGATTTTCAGTGTCAACACCAGCAGGGACTTTAACTGTGACGCTCTCTTTGACTTCGTTGAAGCCTTTTCCATTACACTCACCACACTTCTCGCCAGGCATCGTACCTTCACCATGACAAGCAGGGCAGGTCTGAGAGAAGGTCATGAAGCCTTGACGTACATAGACCTGACCTTTTCCGCCACACTGATTACAGGTCTTGACCTTGCCATCTTTAGCGCCAGTACCCTTACACGTGCCACAGGCATCTTTGTACTTGAACTTAACCTCTTTGTCACAACCAAAGACTGCCTCTTTAAAGCTAAGACGGATCTCTACTGCCATGTCGAGTGGATACTTCTCTTGAGGACCACGTGAACGGCTACGACCACCGCCGCCTCCAAACATCTCTTCAAACATACTACCAAGGTCATCAAAACCGCCGCCAAAGCCACCTTGACTTCGTCCACCACCGTTTTGTAGACCCTCTTTACCGTAACGGTCATAGATAGCGCGTTGCTGCTCGTCACTAAGTACCTGATAAGCTTCATTACAGAACTTAAAGTTACGTTCGGCTTCCTTGTCTCCAGGGTTACGGTCTGGGTGCCATTTTTTAGCCAGTTTTCGGTACGCTTTTTTAATCGTTGTCTTGTCTGCATTTTGTGAGACTTCTAAAATTTCGTAATAACTTAGACTTTCCAAAGGAGTTCCTCATAATTTGTATAAATATTTTTGGAATTATAGCATCACAATGTTAGAAATGAGAATAATATGAGTGTATCACTATCAATGTTTAAGAGATTGTTAATTTTACTGCTGTTTATGCTCATCAATACGGCTTTTTTTGGGTGTGGTTCAACACCACAGAAACTAGTGCTCAGTGAGAAAGTCACGGCTAAGGGTGGCTTTGTAGATTTTAAAACAGTTGATGGTTGGCAAGAGGATAATCATGGTGTAGCTCTAGGCATGTTCAAAAAAGAGTGTCGCTTGAAGAAACTCCCTGCATCACTTAAGGCGCTCTGTTCAGAAGCCCATAGTGCTAAAGATACGCAACTATTTTTTGAGCGTAACTTTAGACCTTTTTTATTGCAAAGTGGTGAGGATGAAGAGAACCTTCTCACGGGTTATTATGAGCCTGAGTTTGAAGGCTCTTTGAAACGAAGTGCGCAGTACCCACACCCCTTATATAAACGTCCAAAAGACCTTATTGTGGTTGATCTTGAGAGTGTCTATGCTGATCTTAAAAAATATAAACTGCGTGGACGGATGCAAAAGGGAAAGGTTGTTGCCTATTATTCGCGTGCAGAGATCAATGCCGGTTATCTAAATGAGAAGCCACTGTGTTACTTGAAAAGCGATGTGGATCGGTTTTTTTTGCAGGTTCAAGGTTCGGGACGTGTTAAGCTGGGAAATGAAAAAACGATCTTTGTGGGGTACGATGGACAAAACGGTCACCCCTACCACTCCATAGGCAAGGCGCTTGTCGCGAGTGGGGCAATACCTCAAGAACAGATCTCTCTACAAACGATACGTAGATGGTTAGATGAACATCCTAGTGAAGCGCAAGGTGTCTTAGAGAGTAATCCAAGTTTTATCTTTTTTGGAAAACGAAAAAAAGCGGCTTCGGGTGCCTTGGGCTTAGAATTGACGGCGATGCGGAGTGTGGCGGTGGATAGAAGTAAGATACCCCTAGGTTTTCCACTCTTTTTAGAGGCCGAAAACCCTATAGCTAATGCACCCATCAAGCAGATGGTCTTTGCCCAAGACACCGGTGGTGCCAT
>JAJRVE010000032.1 GCA_024277445.1 Campylobacterales bacterium | reverse complement strand
GCTTGAAGCCGTTGCGAGCGGTTTTTCTGTTTCTCTTTTTTCCGAGAAAAAAAGAGAAAGGGAAGCAAGATGAAATTTGAATCCTAAAAAGTATAAAAGTATTTGAAGTAAAGAATTTGTAGATTTACCCTAGGGCATTTCCTTTGGTCCCGGATCAAGTCCGGAATGACGAGCAGAAAATTAAAGTAAAAACTAGTGAATACTAGCTTGATTCTTAGCACTCTTAGTATCTACCCAGATGTTAGGAGTAGACCCACCAGGTGTTAAAAAGATCTTAGCGTCTTTGTTAACACGAAGCGCCTCATTAAACTTCCCTTGAACCTGAATCTGCTCAAGCTGAAGAAGCTTCGTCGTTAACGACTGAGAAATCAACTTGTTTGCTTTTGCTTTCGCATCTGCTTCAATCGTAATCGCCTGCGCCTTACCTTCTGCAGCAATCTTCACAGCATTAGCTTGACCTTGCGCTTGTGCAGCACGTTTTAGTGCATCTTGCTTCGCTTTTTGAACTTCTTGTTCAGCTTGTTGAACCTGCTGTTTCGCTAGTTGAACACGCTCAATCTGCTCTTTAACCTTTTTAGGTAAAACAATTTCACGAAGCTGAACCGACTGAAGTTCTGCAGGTGTATTTTCGAGGCTTGTAATACTTTTACGCATTCCCACTTCAATCTTGTCAGCAATCGCATTACGCTCCGTTGGAAGTGCCTCTGCCTCATACTGTCCCACAACATTACGCACAACGTCACGCACAACAGGGTTAATGATCTTCTCTTCCCAGCTAAATCCCCAGTTAGAGATAGTCTGTGCTGCATACTCTGCATTTAGACGGTACTGAATGGTTAGCTCAATGCTTACCGGTAGACCACGTTTGTCAAGTACTGTAATAGCAGGTTTAATCTCAATACCTTGTCCTGTTGTACTAGCACGATCAATACGGCTTGCGTAGTTAATAATACGTACTTTTGTATCAACAATGTACACTTTTTGAATCACTGGCATGATAAAGTGAAGACCTGGAAGCATCGCTTGCGCCTCATACTTACCATTAGTTGCCAAAATACCACGCTCACCCTCGGTGATAACAACAAAAGGCTTCGCCAAGATCAGAAGTAGGATTATTCCACCAATAAAGTAAAAGATACCAGCTTTTCCACCACCAAAGTTGAAATCCATCTTCGGAGGCTTAGGGACATTGAAGCCGCCATTGTTGTTGGAGCCACTGCCACCACTGTTTTTCTTTTTGTTGAAATAATCATTCATATCTGATGCCATTAAGACTCCGTTTTCTTCTGTAATTTTTTTCATGTTAGACGTACGTTAAGTAGTGATCGTACTTTTCAATACGGCCAAAGACCATGTCAAAATACGTTGACTGGATCTTCTCAGTCAATGGTCCACGAGAACCCGCACCAATAATACGGCCATCAATCTCACGAACTGGCGTTACTTCTGCTGCTGTACCTGTTAAGAAAGCCTCATCTGCAATGTAAAGTTCTTCACGCGTAATACGGCGACGAACTACTTCGATACCCATGTCTGTTGCCAGTTCAATGACCATCTTCTGAGTAATAGACTCTAATGAGTTGTCACTAGGTGGTGTGATCAAAACACCCTCACGAATCATAAAGAAAGCCGCGCCAGTCGCTTCTGCTACATAGCCTTGGTCATCTAAAAGAAGCCCTTCATCATAGCCACACTCTATCGCTTCATATTTTGCCATCTGTGAGTTAAGGTAGTTTGCTGTCGCTTTTGCCTTACCCATGTTGGAAGTGTTTGAAGGACGGTTAATCGAAGAGATCTTCAGACGAATACCACGTTTAAGACCCTCTTCACCCAAGTAAGCGCCCCACTCCCATGCTGCAAGTACAGTCTCAACAGGAGCATCTTTATGGTAAACACCCATAACGCCATAACCTAAGAAGGCAAAAGGACGTAGGTAAACGTTGTCGCCTTCAAACTCGTTTTTCTTTACTAAGTCAATCTGTGCTTGGTTAAGCTCTTCAACCGTGTAAGGAATGTCAATAAGTGTCATCTTAGCCGACTCTAAAAGACGTTTTGTGTGATCGTTCAAACGAAAGATCGCATAACCTTTTGCTGTTTTGTACGCTTTTGTTCCCTCAATAACACCATTTCCATAGTGAAGAGTATGCGATAGAACGTGAGTCTTAGCCTCATCCCAAGGGATAAACTTGCCGTTCATCCAAATAAGTTTTGCTGCATCCATATTGGGTGTCCTCATATTTATATAATGCGCGATTTTAGCTGAAATGTGATTAGCTTCTTGTTAATGGTTGGGAGATGGTGGAGGAATAGAGAAAGTATAAAAGCTAACAGCTCTTAGTACTTAAGACCAACTTCTTTAAGGGCTTTGTTTATGTGGCGAATCTGTTGATTTTTGTCACGACACCAATCAGGAGAGATAAGACTAGGATCGTCTATGCCCGCGGTCATACGCTGAACACTAATGTGCTTTGGTTTCATCACCAACGCTTGCGTTAATACATCGATGTAATCTTCTTCGCTTATTGGTGTAAATTCACCTCGTGCGTATTCGTTCGCAAGGGCAGTACGTTTGACAACATAGAGAGAGTGGTATTTTACAGAGTCTATCCCCCACTCATACGCCTCTTTTGCTGTTTCTAACATCATCTTTTTGTCTTCACCTGGCAAACCAAAGATAAGGTGACCACAGACATTCAGACCAGCCTCTTTACTCTTCTTAATCCACTCTTTCACATTATCTGAGTCATGCCCACGATTAATCTTTTCGAGTGTCTCATCATAGATAGACTGTATGCCAAACTCGATCCAGATCTCTTTTGTCTTCGCTAAGTCAGAGAGATAATCCAAGGTTTCCTCTGTGATCGAATCAGAACGTGTACCAATACTCAAACCTACAACATCATCAAAACCAAGCGCCTTCTCATAGAGTGCTTTTAGCGTCTCAAATGGAGCATAAGTGTTTGTAAAAGATTGAAAATAGACTAAGAACTTTGTCGCACCATACTCTCGTTTCAAACGTGCGCTTAAAGCTTCGAACTGTTGTTCTAGCTGTAAGAGTTGTTTGTCTAAGTAGGGGTTCTCTACTGAGTCTAGGTTAAGGTAAAACCCCTTAAGCTCTTTGACCTCGTCAGTACTCGCACTAAAGGAGTCGTTTTCACAAAAAGTACAGCCACCTTTAGCAACAGTACCATCGATATTTGGACACGTAAAGCCTGAGATATTAATGCCAACCTTATAGACACGCTCACCAAAGGTGTTGCGCAGGTAGGTGCCATAAGTAAAGATCTGTTCAGTTTTCAAAAATAGGCTTATTAAATAATATATTCGCCAGTGAAACAAGCCGTACAGTACTCTGTTCCATCTGAGTTAACACTACGCATTAAGGCGTCGTTACTTAAAAATGCTAACGAATCAGCACCAATATACTCACTAATCTCTTCAGTACTCATGTTCGCAGCGATCAGTTTGTCTTTGTCAGGTGTGTCAACACCGTAAAAACAAGGGTCTGTCGTTGGAGGGCTTGAGATACGCATGTGTACTTCAGCAGCACCCGCCTCTTTAAGCATTCTGATAATACGACGAGATGTCGTTCCACGTACGATTGAATCATCAATAACGATGATACGTTTACCCTTGATAAGCTCAGTAATTGGAGAGAGTTTCATCTTCACTTTAAGATCACGCATCTCTTGTGTTGGCTCAATAAAGGTACGACCGATGTAGTGGTTACGCATGATACCCATCTCAAAAGGAATCCCACTCTCTTGTGAATAACCAATAGCCGATGGTACACCACCATCTGGAACAGGGATAATCATGTCTGCATCAACAGGCTGTTCTTTTGCCAGTTCAATACCCATGTTTTTACGTTTTTGATAGACATTTTGACCATAAACCTGAGAGTCAGGACGAGCAAAATAGACATACTCAAAAATACAGTGTTTTGGTGTAGCGTCATAGACTTTAATAGACTGCGGCTCTTTTCCTTTTTCAAAGATAAGCATTTCTCCTGGTTCTACTTCACGAATATATTCAGCACCGATCAGATCAAAGGCACAGGTCTCAGAAGCAACCACATAACCATCGCCTACTTTACCAAGGCTCAAAGGACGAAAACCAAAACGATCACGCATAGCGAACATCTTAGAACGGCTCAAGAAGACAAGAGAGAACGCACCTTCAATCTTTTTGACTGCATCAATAATACGGTCTTTAAGTTTGAGTTGTTCACTACGTGCAATCAGGTGAATAAGGTTTTCAGTGTCCATAGAACTCTGGAAGATAGCACCCTGTTTAATAAGCTCTTGACGTACCTCTTGATGGTTTGTCAGATTACCATTATGAACAATCGAGAGTTGCCCAAGATCGTAGTTAGCATGTACCGGCTGTGCATCCAAGATCGAGTCATCGCCCGCAGTTGAATAACGCGTATGACCAATCGCCATATGCCCTTTTAGTGTCGCAAGCTTCTCTTCGTTAAAGACCTGCATCACAAGACCACGATCTTTAATAGTGTGAAGACGTTTACCATCTCCAGAACTAATACCCGCTGCTTCTTGACCACGATGCTGCATGGCATGAAGTGAGAAGTAAGCTAACTTAGAAGCCTCATCATTGTTAAAAATACCAACTACAGCACATTTTTCATTTATGTTTTCGCGCATGACCTCTTCCTTACAGTTCTAAACAGTCAGCGATGCTGTAAAGACCGCTCTCTTTGGTTACTAGCCATTGTGCCGCACGAATCGCACCTTTTGAAAAGGTGTTACGACTCGTTGCAGTGTGATTAAGCTCTATAAACTCACCATCGTTGTAAAAACCAACTGTATGGCGACCGACGATGTCACCACCACGAAGCGCCATTACTGCGATCTCGTCTTCACTACGTTCACCAATGTTACCATTACGTCCACTCACACGAACACGGTCTAAGTCAAGACCACGTCCTGCTGCTGCTGACTCAGCGAGTGTTAACGCTGTTCCACTTGGCGCATCTTTTTTATGACGGTGGTGCATCTCAACAACTTCGATGTCAAAGCCCTCAAGTTTTTGGGCTGCTTGTTTAACCAAGTTGCTCAACATCGCTACACCTAAAGACATATTGGTCGCATGAAGTACAGGCATCTGCTCACTTACCGTCTTAAGAAGGTTAAGCTGATGAGTGTCAAAACCCGTTGTTCCCGACACGATAGGCTTTGGGTTCTTTAGTGCGGCTTCAAAAAGTATCTGCGCCGCCTCTGGTAGTGAAAAGTCAATAACAATGTCACACTTTTCTAAAAAACTAGCCGCGTCATTCGTCACAGTAATACCATCTGCTAACGGAAAGTTCAGCTCTTTACGCACATGAATAACAGAGACTTCAATACCCTCAGTTGTTGCAATGTCGTCTATCAACAGACGTCCAACACGTCCACTTGCCCCATAAATACCTGCTTTTATCATCTACTTCTCTCTACTTGTTTTTTACACTATCAACATAGTGAATTATGTTTACACCTGCTGTTGCGCCATCACCTGCCGCTACAACAACCTGCTTTGGCGCTTCTATACGAATATCACCTGCGGCAAAAAGACCCGGTGTTGATGTCTTCATACGAAGATCAACGATCACCTCACCTGCATCATTAACATCACAGATAAACGTACCATCTTCATTTTTAAGAACGCCATTGTTAACATTCATCCCAACAAAGGTAAATACACCCGGTACCTCAAGCTTACGCTCGCCTTCTGCTTGTTGAACACTTAGACCCGTTACACCCATCTTGTCGCCATAGACTTCATTGATCGTAGCATTTAAGACAAGTTCGATGTTTTCTGTCTCCATCACACGCTTAATAGTGTTTGGCGCTGCTCTAAAAGTATCACGACGGTGTACCAAGTAGACCTTAGAACAGATGTTTGAGAGATAAACTGCCTCTTCCATCGCTGTGTCACCACCACCGATAACTGCTACCTCTTTACCCTTGTAAAAGAAACCATCACAGGTCGCACACGTCGAAACACCACGGCCAAAGAACTCATCTTCGCCCTTGAAGCCCGCACGTTTAGGCGTTGAACCCGTTGCAATAACAACAGAAAGTGCATCTACCGTGTCGCCGTTACCTTTGTGAACTGTAAAGGTTCCATCTTCATTATGTGTCACTTTTTTGATCTCAGACATATCATGCTTCAGACCAAAACGCTGGCACTGCTCAGGCCATGGCATCATCAAGTCCATACCCGTAATCTCACCAGTCACACCAGGATAATTTTCTATCTCAGAACTACCCGTGATCTGGCCACCAGGCATACCCATCTCAAACATCGTCACATTCGCTAAACCACCACGTGTAGTATAAAGACCTGCAGTAAGTCCAGCCGGCCCACCACCAATAATTGCACAATCTAACATAGAAAATTCCTTGAAATTCAGAGATATT
>JAJRVE010000031.1 GCA_024277445.1 Campylobacterales bacterium | reverse complement strand
GGGCATGGTCTCTAGGTTCGACAGGGTGGGTGGCTATGAGCTCTTGAGGGAGCGTGAAGTCATAACTACTTGTTTTTAGGGGATCGGTCTGCATCGTCGTTTTCAATGCCAAGTGCATCTTTTAAGATCGCTACACCATCTTCGGCGCTCTCTATATCTTCAGTATCGTCATCATCAGCAGGGTTGACCATCTTCACCAGTAAGATCGAGACACCATAGAGTAGGATAAGCGGACCAGCCATAAGAAGTTGGGTTAAAACATCTGGTGGTGTTAAAAGTGCTGCAACAATAAAGATGATGATCACGGCATATTTGAAAAAAGCGATCATCTGCTTGTCATCAACAAGACCAAGTAGCCCTAAAAAGTAGGCAAAAACTGGAAGCTCAAAGGCAAGACCAAAACCAAACATAATCTTAGTGAAAAAACCGACATAATCTTCGATGTTGATGAGTGGGGTAAACTTGAAACTACCAAAGGTAATCAAGAAGTCAAAACCAAAAGGGGTAACTACATAGTAAGCGAAGGCAACACCGACAGCGAACATCGTTGTTCCACCAAAGATAAAGGGCAGTAACATCTTCTTCTCATTGGCATATAATCCGGGTGCAATAAACATCCAGATTTGTGAAAGTATCACAGGAAGTGCAAGCAGAAGACCTGCAAAAAATGAGACCTTAAGGGCAACAAAAAAGGCACCCCCAACTTGACTAGTGGTGACCATACCGTTAGCAGCGTGAACCGACTTTTTACCGACTTCTATCAGTGCTTCATTAAGTGGTGCGATCATCCACTCCAAAAGGATCTCATGGAAATAGAACATAATGAAGAAGGCGATAACAATACTAATGGCTGAAATGCCTAAGCGTTTACGTAGCTCAAAAAGGTGGGGTTTTAAATCGTCAAACATTAGGCTTTCTCACTTGGGGGAGTATCAAGGTCATCGTGCTCAATAGGATCATCAAGTCCTAAGCCTTTAGACTTTTTTGGTTTTTTAGCAAAGGTGACGACTTCTGGCTTTTTAGGAGCAGGGTCAACTTCTGGCTCATCGATCTCGACAGGCGTGTTAACATCGGCGTAGACACCGTGTTGTACTTCACGCATCTCCCCTTTAAGATCTTCAATACCGCTACTTTTTTCTAACTCATTGGTCGCGTCTACAAACTGCTGCTTATAGCTGTTTGCCTCTTCTTTGATCTCCTGAATATGGAGCTCTTCTTCAATAGAGTTCTTAGCCGAAGCGACCGTTGTCTTAACAGACTTAAAAAATTTAGCGATCTGTACCATCGTCTCAGGAAGCTTGTCTGGCCCTAAAAATAAAATTGCAATGACACCGATGATCAAGATCTCGGCAAAACCCATTCCGAACATAAAAGACCGCCTACATAATAGTTTTTGCGATTATATCCCTCTCTTATTTAAAAGTGGGTGAAATCATCTTTGAAGTGCTTATTGTTGGATAAAAAGCGCTAACTCATCACTTAAAAGGTAATCTTCATTGTAAAAATGATCGTCTTTAAAGAGGAGCTTCTTTTCAGCAACCAAAAGGTGTGCACGTTTTTGCTCTTGTGGTGTTAGTATCGCTTCACTCACGCCAATGATAGAGCGTAGACCCAAAAAGATCTTCTCTGTTTTGATGGACGCTTGGGAGAGCTTCTCTTGTGTAATGTCAAGAGGATTCTCTATATAGGCTTGAACATTTTGAGTAGGGTAGTAACGTGTGTCGTTTAAAAAGCCTACCGCACCACTACCAAGACCAATATAGTTTTTGTACTCCCAATAACCTAAGTTATGCTTGGATTTGTACTTTCCAAAGTTCGAGATCTCATAACTTGAAAAATGCTTTTTTATTTCAGCTAAAAACCACTCGGTCAAGGCTAACTTCTCATGGGCAACTTCAGGAGTAGTGGCAAAAGGTGTTCCCTCTTCTATGGTAAGTGCGTACGCGCTTAAATGATCAATAGGTAGCTTAAAAGCTTCATTCAAGTCATGTTGTAAAAGTGCCTTGTCATCGCCATCCACCGCGTAAATAAGGTCGAGTGAAAGATGCTTAAAACCTGCCTCATTTGCACGATGTAATGCACTGGTCGCATCACTTGCTTTGTGCGCACGTCCAAGTTTTTTAAGTTTTTCATCATTAAAGCTCTGCACCCCAAAACTAATGCGATTGACACCAAGTTTTTTCATCCCTTCTAGCCACTCAGACGTTGCACTGTTAGGATTTGCTTCGGAGGTTATCTCAGCATTATCTTGTAGGTAAGGTTTTAAGATGTCGAAGATAGGTTGGTAGAGTTCAGGTGAAACGGTTGAGGGTGTACCTCCCCCAATAAAAACAGTTTCGATGCTCTTTTTTTTAGGTGAAAAACGTATGATCTCATGGTGTAATTGTGTTAATAGTGCTTTCATGTAGTTTTGACGTAGATGAAAAAGATCGACATACGAATTAAAGCTGCAGTAGTGGCACTTGGAGTCACAAAATGGGATGTGTATATATATAAGCATAATGGCATTGTAGCGAAATAATTACGATGACTGTAGGGACTTTTTATCCACTTTTAAACCTATCTTATTATAATACGCGTAATTAAAATAGGGTGTATAAACACGCTAAATATAAAGATAAATATAATGAGTAATACAAAAAACTATCGTCGTAATGTTGCTGCTATTATTGTCTCACCTGCCTACCCACAAGAGAAGATGGTGTTTGTAGCAGAACGTAGTGACATCTCAGGCATGTGGCAGTTTCCTCAAGGTGGCATTGATGCGGGTGAAACACCGACTCAAGCACTGTTTAGAGAACTCGAAGAGGAAATTGGTACTGCTGAACTTGAGATCATTGGAGAACATCCAGAGTGGATCTCTTATGACTTTCCAAAACATGTGGCTAAAAAGATGCAACCCTTTTATGGACAGACACAACGTTATTTTTTAGTGCGTCTAAAAGATGAGAGTCTTGTGAACCTTGAGACAGAACACCCAGAGTTTAAAGATCATCAGTATGTTGATGTTGATAGTGTTCTTGATATGGTGGCAAAGTTTAAAAGACCTGTTTATGAGCAGGTTATAAAGCATTTCAAAAAAGAGGGACTACTGTAATGGTAATTGTACAAAAGTTAGGTGGAACCAGTGTTGGCGATCTGGAGCGTATCCAAAACGTAGCAAACCGTGTTTCTAAAACCGTAAAAGAGGGACATGACGTTGTTGTTGTTGTCTCGGCAATGAGTGGTGAGACCAACAAGTTAGTGGGTTACACAGAGCATTTTGGAGCGAACCCAGAACGTGCTGAAGTTGACATGGTGTTAAGTTCAGGTGAACGTGTGACAGCGGCACTTCTTTCCATAGCACTTAACCAGATGGGTCATAAGGCGATGTCGATGACGGGTCGTAAAGCGGGGATTATCACTGATGCTGCACATACCAAAGCACGCATAGAACGTATCGAGACTGAGACCATGAAAGAGGCGTTGAGCGAAGGCAAGATCCTTGTCATCGCAGGTTTTCAAGGGGTGAATGAAGCGGGACAGGTGACAACACTTGGACGTGGTGGTTCAGACCTTTCAGCAGTAGCCGTAGCTGGTGCACTCGAAGCGGACTTATGTGAGATATATACCGATGTTGATGGTATCTACACAACAGATCCACGTATTGAACCGACGGCGAAGAAACTTGACAAGATCTCCTATGATGAGATGTTAGAGTTGGCATCACTGGGTGCAAAAGTCCTTCAAAACCGTTCGGTAGAGTTGGCAAAAAAATTAAACGTAAGTCTTGTGACACGTTCAAGCTTCTCTGACGCAGAGGGGACACTAATAACTAAGGAAGAAAATATCATGGAAAAACCACTCGTAAGCGGAATCGCACTCGACCGTAACCAAGCTCGTATCGCTCTTGAAGGTGTTGTGAACCGTCCTGGTATCGCTTCTGACATCTTTGGTGCCTTAGCAACTAACAATGTTAATGTTGACATGATCATCCAGACATCAGGGCATGATGGCTCAACGAACATGGACTTTACTGTTCCTCAAAATGAACTCAACGATGCCAAAGCCGTTTTTGAGTCGTTTTGTCAGAAGAAAGAGATCAAAGATGCTTCATTTAATGAGAGCATCTGTAAAGTCTCTATTGTTGGTGTGGGGATGAAGTCTCACACCGGTGTTGCCGCTAAAGCCTTCTCAACGATGGCAAAAGAGAACATCAACATCCAGATGATCTCGACTTCAGAGATCAAAGTTTCTATGGTGATCGATGAGAAGTACGCGGAACTTGCAGTACGTTCACTGCACAACGCTTACGAGTTAGATAAGTAAATCCTGCGTGCAAGC
>JAJRVE010000030.1 GCA_024277445.1 Campylobacterales bacterium | reverse complement strand
TGATAACCTGCGTAAACCTCAGGGTGCGAGAACGCGTTTTGAGTTGATCTACATCTTACGTCACAGTAGTTTTACCAAGACAAAAACTATCAAAGTCTCTGTGTTAGACGCACAAGAGGGTGTTGAGAGTATTGTCTCTCTGTTTAGTGCTGCGGACTGGGCAGAGCGCGAAGTGTATGATCAATATGGCATTCATTTTAAAAACCATAAGATGCTCAAACGTATTTTGAACCATAATGAGTTTGAAGGGCATCCGCTTCGTAAAGATTATGAGATCACGCAAGGACAGTACTGCACCAGTTCTCAAGACCTGATGGATGAGATGAAGCCACTCTTAGAAGAGCGTCTCTTGGATATGCAAGTCAATGACCTAATGGTCGTTAATCTTGGCCCCTCGCACCCAGCAAGTCATGGTACTATTCGTACTTTGGCGGCGCTTGATGGTGAGACCATTGTGGCGGCAGCATGTGAGATCGGTTATCTGCATAGAGGTTTTGAGAAGAGTTGTGAAAACCATAACTATAATCAGATCATTCCCTATACGGATCGTTTGAATTACTGTTCGGCTTTGATGAATAACATCGCTTTTTCTAAGACAGTGGAAGAGATGTTAGATGTGACCTTGCCTGACAGAGGGATCTTTATACGGGTGATATTATCAGAGCTTTCTCGCATTATCGACCATTTGGTCTGTCTTGCGGCAGGACTGCTTGACATGGGTGGTCAGACCAACTATTGGTACCTCTTTAACCCTAGAAACAACGCTTATGACTTTCTCTCTAAACTCACCGGTGCACGACTGACCAACTCCTATATGCGTATTGGCGGTATGACGCATGATCTCTATGATGGTTGGCGAGAAGACCTTGAAGATGTCTTAGTGAAGATCGATGTGGGGATCACTCACTCGCTGAAGATGATCATGCATAACCGCATCTATAATGAGCGCATACAAGATGTCTCTCCTGTTACTGCCGCACAAGCGATTGATTATGGCTTTAGCGGTCCTAACTTACGCGCAAGTGGGGTAGCCTACGATCTTCGTATAGCAAAGCCTTACTACTATTATGACACCTTCGATTTTGATATGGTTGTCGGTTCAGTTGGTGATACCTATGATCGTATGATGGTTCGTTTTGATGAGATGAATGAGAGCATGAAGATTATAAAGCAGGCGATGCAACGCATACCTGATGGTCCTATCAATGTAGATGACAAATGTATTAGTATGCCCGATAAATCGTCTGTTTACGGTGGTATAGAAGGGATGATGAACCAGTTTAAGTTGGTCATTGATGGGGTAAAAGTACCGCAAGGTGAACATTATGGTGCTTTTGAAGCGGCTAATGGAGAACTTGGATTTTACATCGTGAGTGATGGTAGTGGTACACCTTACAAGGTCAAGGTACGTCCACCTAGTTTTTATCATATGGCGGCTTATCCTAAGATCATAGAGAACTATCAAGTAGCAGATGCCATTATGACCTTGGGTTCTTTGAACATTATTGCAGGGGAGATGGACCGATGAGTTTTTGTTTTAATGATGCTAATGTAGCGAAGATTGAAGCACTTAAAAAACGTTATCCCTCTGCACAAGCACTTTCTCTTCCTTGTCTGTGGATGGTGCAGTACCAAGAGGGTTACATTAGTCTTGATGCCATCGATGTGATAGCTGAGGTGACGGATACCCCAGCCATGGAGATCTATAGAGTCGCAACCTTTTATACGATGTTTCATCTAGAACCTACAACACAAAAACGGGTCTTAGTCTGTAAAACACTCTCGTGTAAACTGTGTGGCAGTGATGCTGTATTAGAACAGCTGAAAAAGCATGATGTTTTGGTAGAACATGTAGAGTGTTTGGGCTCTTGTGGAACGGCACCGGTGATGCAGATCGATGATGTGAACTATGAAAACCTAACACCAACGAAGGTTGATGCGATTGTTGAGGGGCTGAGATGAGAGAAGTAGCGATAGTCAGTCGAAAATTCGCTGTTGAAAATAGCCACACTCTCTCTGTTGCGCAAGCACATGGTGCCTACAAAACCTTAGAAAAACTACACACATTAGCACCGCTTGAAATCATCGAAATCATCAAAGAGAGTGGCTTACGAGGTAAGGGTGGTGGTGGTGCACCGGCTGGCGCTAAATGGGCACTGATGCCTCAAGAGAGTGAACGTCCCTCTTTTGTCGTCATAAACTGTGATGAGAGTGAACCGGGTACCTTTAAAGACCGTCAAATCATTACAAAAGATCCTCACCTTTTAATCGAGGGGATCTTAATCACCTGTTACGCGGTAAAAGCAAAACACGCTTATGTCTATATTCGTGGAGAGTATGCACAATATCAAGATGTCCTGCAAGGAGCGGTTGATGAGGCTTATGTAGCAGGAATCTTGGGTGAAGTCGATGTAACCTTGCATCGTGGAGCAGGGGCATATATCTGTGGTGAGAAGTCAGCGCTTTTAGAGTCTTTAGAAGGTAAGCGAGGACATCCTCGTCTAAAACCAAAACAGCCTGAACCCGAGTGGTACTTTGGTAATCCGACCTTAGTGAACAATGTGGAGACGATCGCGTCGGTACCCTTCATCATGGAACATGGTGCAGCAGCGTATCGTGCCTATGGGACTGAAAAAAGTCCGGGAACTCTGCTCTTTGCCATGAGTGGCCATGTTGAAAAACCGGGTGTGTATGAGGCAGAGTTTGGGGTCTCGATGATGGATTACATCAACCACTATGGTGGTGGTATGAAAAATGGCAAAAAGCTAAAAGCAGTCATACCGGGCGGTGCGTCAACAGGTGTTATGACGGCAGCAGAAGCAGACAATGTACAGTTAGATTATGAGTCACTTCGGAGTATGGGACTCTCGTTAGGAACCGGCGGGATGATCGTGATGGATGAAGATACTTGTATGGTCTCTGTGTTGAAAAACCTGTTGGAGTTTTATCATGAAGAGTCCTGTGGACAGTGTACCCCTTGTCGTGAAGGCACGGGTTGGGTTGACAAGTTGGTCGGTAAGATCTTAGACAAACGTGGAAGTAGTGAAGATATTGATAAACTTTTAGAGGTGGCAGAGACTATGAACGGCAAGACCATCTGTGTCTTTGCACCGGCAGTATCAGCCGTTATCGTCTCTTTTTTGAGTCGTTTTAGAGATGAGTTTGAGGCAGCCTTATGAGTGAAATGATCGAGATTATTGTTGATGACAAAACATACCGTGCAGAAGAGGGATCTTTGTTGATCGACCTGTTGATCCGAGAAGAGATCAAGGTACCGTACTTTTGTTACCATGAGTCTTTAGGTGCAGATGGAAATTGTCGTATGTGTATGGTGGAGATAGCGGGACAAAAACGTCCGCAAATCGCCTGTGATACCCTAGTAAAGTCTGGTATGGAGGTCAACTCTAAAAGTACAAAGATAGAAAAGGTACATACTGATATCTTAGAACTTGAGCTGATCAACCACCCTGTAGATTGTCCGACCTGTGATCAAGCAGGTGAATGTTCTTTGCAAGATTTGTATATGGATTATGGTCTTCATGATGCCAAGGTAACTATTGTCGATAAGGTAAAGCATGATAAAAAGGTAGACTTGGGTTCTAACGTCATGTTAGACCAAGAACGCTGTGTACTTTGTGCGCGATGTACCCGCTTTACCGACAAGATAACCCATACTCATGAACTCGGCATTATAGGACGAGGAGATGAGGCAAAAGTGAGTACCATGCCGGGGCGAAAGCTTGATAACCCTTACGCTATGAATGTAGTCGATCTCTGTCCTGTTGGTGCATTAACGAGTAAAGACTTTAGGTTTCATCAACGGGTCTGGTTTTTGCAAAGCGCCGAGTCTATCTGTCATGGTTGTGCCAAAGGGTGTAATATCTATATCGATCATAACAAGATGAAGTACCAAGATGACGTCATCTACCGTTTCAGACCACGACGCAATGATGCGGTCAATGGCTTTTACATCTGTGATGAAGGGCGTCTGAGCTATAAAGAGTTAGAGACTAATCGTCTGGAAAGCATGCTTTATGATGGTGTAGTGGTAGATGAGCATGAAGCAATCGCGCAGTACAAATCACTCCTTACTCAGTATCAAGGTCGTGTAAGTGTTGTGATCGATGCTAACCTCTATAGTGAAGAGATCGAAGCTATTGTTGCTTACGCTGAACGTATCGGTGCGAAGGTATTTGCACCTCTAGAGTGTTATAATGATCCTTCTTTTGCGGATGATATGTTGAAAAGTGCGCAGAGAGCAGCGAACTATGGTGCCATTGTTAAGATGGGTTTAGAGACAAATATGCCATCAGATGCTGGATTGATAATCAACTTTAATCATCCTACCCACTTTAATGCTGAGGCTGAGATACACTTTAGTACCCACAAGCAAGAGTCTAACGCCTTACTTCTGCCTATGGCGGCCTTTAGTGAAAACAGTGGCTCTTTGATCAACGAAGTGGGTCTTGAACAGTGGTGTGAAAAAGCTGTTGAGAAGAATAGTCCAGCACCGACTGTTTTATCATGGTTAGAGAAGGTAGAAGGATGAGTACGTTTAGCATCGTTGTTGCTGTTGTCTCACTGATATTAGGGGCACTTTTAGCCCTATTGACGATCCCTGTATTGGTTTGGTTGGAGCGACGTATTGCGAGTTTGATCCAAGATAGACTAGGGCCTAACCGTACCAACATCTTTGGCTTTAGACTTGGTGGTGTGGTGCAATCTTTTGCGGATGTTGTGAAACTATTGCTCAAAGAGGAGTACTACCCTTCGCATATTAATATGGGGCGCTGGCTCTTTATGTTGGCACCGGTCATCACCTTTGTCGCGGCATTGTTAGCCTTTATGGTCATTCCTTTTGCCGATACCCTTATGATAAATGGTGAAGCCTTGCGTGTGCAGGCCCTTCCTGTGGGATTTTCACTGTTATGGTACTTAGCGATAGGGGCTATTGGGGTACTAGGTGTCATCTTTGGTGGTTGGCTCTCACACAACAAGTATGCTCTTCTTGGTGCAGCGCGTGCAGGTTCGATGGTGATTAGTTATGAGTTAGCCTTAGGTCTGAGTGCTTTGGCCTTTGTGGTCACCTATGACAGTGTTGACTTTAACGCCATGGTGCAGTGGCAGAGTGGGGTGTTCTGGGGTGTTGTTCCTGCTTGGGGGATCTTGGTTCAACCAGTAGCAGCGATAATCTTGATCGTTGCACTCTTTGCCGAGACCAACCGCAACCCTTTTACCGTGGCAGAAGGTGAAAGTGAGATCGTGGCGGGATATATGACCGAACATACCGCGATGAAGTTTGCGATGTACTTTATGGGTGAGTATGTGGCGATGAACACAGCCAGTGCGGTTATCATCACTATGATCTTTGGGGGTTACCAACTACCATGGGTGTCAACAGAGACCATGCTCACACACTTCTCTACCTTTGCACTTGCACTTATGGTTGCCATACCGCTTGTGGTAGCTGTGCTAATCAGATGGATGCGTAAAAACAACACGGTACGACCAACGGTCTCGACGGATGGTGGAAGAGGGTTTGAGACAAAGGTTCTGAGTATTGCGCTGGTTGTGATGACGCTGTTTTTAGAAGCGGTGTTACTCTACCTTGGATTTTTCGCTGAGAACTTAGTGGCTAACACCATTGCAGTAGCACTCTTTCAAGTGGCTGTTTTTGTAGTGAAACTAATGCTCTTTAACATCTTTTTTATCATCATACGATGGACCGTTCCGCGATTTCGTTACGACCAAGTCCAGCATCTGGGGTGGTACTACCTCTTGCCACTCTCTTTATTTAACCTCTTGGTTACCGCCATTATTGTAGTAGGAGTCACATCATGAGTTCAAACATCAAAGTTGTCACACGTCATGGTAACAGTCTAAAAGATAAACTCTATCTTCCGGCTATCTATGATGGTGTTAAGGTGACCTTTAAACACCTTTTTGACAATGTCACCGACATGAACGCCATCGATACCTTAGAGTACCCGGAAGAGCAGCCTACTGACATTACCAGTCGTTACCGTGGACTCCATAGGTTAACCCATAGGGCGGATGATACAATCGCCTGTGTAGCTTGCTTTATGTGTGCTACGGCCTGTCCTTCAAACTGTATCTTTATCGAAGCGGTAGATCGAGAAGATGGTGTGGATGAGAAAATGCCTAAAAGCTTTTTTATCGACACCTTAGAGTGTGTGTTCTGTGGCTACTGCGTGGAAGCTTGTCCCTGTGACGCAATACGTATGGATACGGGTATCTTCTCCTTAACAGGAAATAGCCGTGAGGACTTTGTCATGGGTAAAGAGCAACTGCTCTCTCATAAGGGTGCATTTGGCGAGGAGGTGAGTTGTGCTAGAACTTAGTCTCTTTAGCGCCTTAGCGCTGTTTATGTTGGGTGGTAGTGTTGCGATGATACTGAACACGCAGCCGCTGTTTAGTGCCTTTGGGTTCTTAGTAGCGATGTTAGGTTTGGCAGGAATGTTTGCTCTTTTAGAGAGCCAATTTTTAGCACTAGCTCAGATCATGGTCTCGGTGGGCGCTATTGTAGTGGTTAGCATGTTGACTATCTTAACGGTCAATGCTAAAGAAGAGAACTTGCCTTATGAGCCTTATAAATATCGATGGATTATCTTCTCTGCACTCTTGGTCTCACCACTGAGTCTTTTGATGTACAAGAGTATGACACTCTTACATGAGGAGTTTAATGGCATCGATGTGGTGGATACTAAGCTCATAGGCTCTATGCTCTTTAGTAAATGGGTGCTTCCTTTTGAGATCGTCTCTGTGCTACTCTTGAGTGCGATGGTCGGCGCGATTGTTATTGCCCGAAAAAAACGAACGAAGGTAGAGGAGAGATGATGAAACCAGAACTCTTTTTCATGTTGGCATCACTACTCTTTAGTATTGGTCTTGTTGGTGTTGTGAGTCGTCGTAACCTCTTTGTGATCTATATGTCGATAGAGTTGATGTTGAGTGCTATCTCGCTACTGTTAGTGACCTTTTCAAAGGTGCTTGGTTCAGCAGATGGTGCGGTGATGGCACTTTTGATGATCGGGGTGATTGCAGCTGAGGCCGCACTCTTCTTGGCCATCATCATCCATCTCTACCGTCGTAATCGTACAGTTGACAGTGATGCCTATAATGGCTTAAGACAGGAGGCTAACGATGCTTAGTCTTATGGTCGTACTCCCGTTTCTTTCTGCACTTTTCATGGGCATACTCTACTTGAGTCTACCTAAGTTAAAAAACCAAAATATCTATACTATTATAGGTGTGGGAACACCGGCTATAACAGCACTACTTGCACTCATCATACTTACTTCGTTGATACAGGGTGAAGCCACGATCCACAATACACTTTTTGAGTGGATCAGTATTGGTGATTTTAACATCTCTGTTGCCTTTATGGCAGATCGACTGAGCGCTGTGATGGTCTCATTTATTACGGTTATTGGCACACTCATTCATATTTACGCAGCAGGCTATATGCGTGATGACGCTGGTTATGGTAAGTTTTTTGCCTACTTCAACCTTTTTATGGGAAGTATGCTGCTTTTAGTCTTGGCAGACAATCCGATTATGATGTTCATTGGTTGGGAGTTAGTTGGGCTCTCTTCATATCTGCTTATCGGTTTTTACCATCATGATAGTGCTAACATTACGGCGGCAAATAAAGCCTTTATCCTTAACCGCGTGG
>JAJRVE010000029.1 GCA_024277445.1 Campylobacterales bacterium | reverse complement strand
TTTTTAGCGGCCGCTGCTTTCATCCCTTCTACTAGCGTTGTTGCGCGCTCTTGAAGTATGGGGTATAGTTTTGCATTTTGCTTGAGCTTTTTAACCGCAGCAAGACCTGCTGCCATAGCGATAGGGTTACCGCTGAGTGTTCCAGCCTGATAAACAGGACCATCGGGTGAGAGCATCGCCATAACCTCTTTACGACCACCAAAGGCACCTACAGGCATACCACCACCAATCACCTTGCCAAGTGTGATCATGTCTGGTGTCACACCAGTAATGCTCTCAGCACCGTGAAGTGTCGCACGAAAACCACTCATCACTTCATCAAAGATCAAGAGTGCACCGTTATCATCACAAAGCTTACGGAGACCATGTAAGAATTCTTTGTCAGCAGGTACAAGACCCATGTTTCCGGCAATAGGTTCGATGATAATACAAGCAATATTATCAGAGTCTTTAAAACACTTCTCAACACTTGCTAAATCGTTATACTTTGCTAGGAGTGTGTGTTTGGTAAAGTCTGCAGGAACGCCTGGAGATGACGGGTTTCCGAAAGTAGCAAGACCTGAACCTGCTTGAACAAGCAGTGAGTCACTATGTCCATGGTAACAACCTTCAAACTTAACGATGTCATCTCTGCCTGTGAAACCACGCGCAAGACGAATCGCGCTCATCACCGCTTCAGTACCAGAAGAGACAAAACGGATCTTGTCGACTGAGTCAAAAAGAGAGACGACCTCATGGGCAAGTTCTGTCTCCGCCTCAGTCGGCGCACCAAAACTCAAACCATGCTTCACTGCTTCAATAACTGCCGCTTCAATACTCTCATCACGATGCCCAAAGATCAGTGGTCCCCAAGACTGTACATAGTCAACATAAACGTTGCCATCGATGTCTGTCATCGTACCACCCTGCCCCTCTTTAATAAAAAGTGGCGTACCACCAACACTTTTAAAGGCTCTTACAGGTGAGTTAACACCACCGGGGATATATGTTTGTGCTTCGTCAAAGGCTTTGCTTGATGCTTCTGTACTCATAAAAATTCCTGATCATTGTTTTATGGCGCAATTATAGCAAAGGACGTGTTAGTTCTTACTCATCACTTAGCTGATTTAGCTCAATGTGTTATAATCGCTGAAATATAAATAATTATTGGAAACTATGAACCGTTCAACTGCTGCATTTCTCATCGCCTTGATGTTTCACCTTATACTCATCATGCTCTTTTTACTTCTAGGGTTTTACACACCAAAGGTTGAAAAAGTCAAACCACCTGAAGAGCATCGCATCAAAGTCTCTTTAAAAGAGAAGCCAAAAGTCACTAAAGATGCAGCCGTTAAAAATAGAAAAAAACCGACCAAACAGAAGTTAATGCCTAAGGGTAAGCAGCTTAAAAAGATACAAAAAAAGCCGTTTATCAAACATAAGCCTAAGCCACCCGTAAAACCACAAAAGCCTATCACCAAGATAAAGCCTAAACAGGCTAAGCCTACCAAACCAAAGGTGGAGCCACTTCCACCAGAGAAGTACATACCACTTAAAAATAAGCCTGTTGCCAAGGCGGATGAGAACCAAACGAAAGAGCCGAAAAAGAAGAGTGATCGTCTCTACTCGTTTCTCTCAAAAAAGGTCGCAACAGAACCCATAAAAGAGTCTAAGAACCAGAGTAGTAAACGCCAAAGTAAGCTACTCTCTAACATTAAAGATGCTTATGGTGAGAGTTTTGGAGAGCTTAGTCCAGGTGAACAGAAATACATCTTAGACAACCAAGAGGTCATGCGTCGCATCACCCAAAAGGTACTTAACCGTGTCGGACGTGTCAACATCCCAAGAGACATGCGTGTTAATAGCTCTAACATTGTTGAGTTTTACCTCTATCCAAATGGTGACATCTCAGAGATCAAGTTTGTGAACAAAAGTAATTTTTACATATTAGATGACACAACAAAAGAGACCATAGAGTACGCCTACAGCAAGTACCCTCGTCCAGCACAAAAGACCCGTATACGTTATAAAGTCGGGTACTACCTTAGAGGATATTAATACCTAAAAGAGGCGTATACCACGCCACCTAAAACATCGTTTTCAATGCCTATAATGAACGACCCCGACCCAAGGGTACGGGGAAATCTTTTCGATTATACTCATAAGTATTAAAATTATCTATATCTAATTATTTTTTATGAAAGCACAAAGGTTGTAAACACAATACCTTCTAACACTTATTAAGCTAAAATAAGAATCATAAAATAAAGATAAGGTTCTCAATGTTTTCTACAAAAAAAACTCTTCTTCTCACTGCCATAACTAGCGCACTCTTTTTTGGCGGATGTGGTGAAGACCAAACGGCTAAAAAGCCGATGGCTATACCTCCTCTTGCTGTTGAGACCATTACGGTTCAGAAGAAGAACTACCCACTATGGGTGCAATATACTGGTATGACAAAGGCGAGTAGTGATCAGGAGATTAGAGCACGTGTCTCTGGTCGATTGCAGAAGATCTATTTTAAAGATGGTGATATTGTTAAAAAAGGTCAAAAACTTTTTTTGATAGAGCAGTCACAATACAAAAGTAACCTCCAATCAGCCAAGGCAAAAAAGCGTAAAGATCAAGCAGCACTTAAACTCGCTGCTGCCGATGTTAAACGCTATAAGCCACTCGTAAAAGATGGCTTAGCTCCTCGTGCTACCTTAGAGCAGTATGAAGCAAAATACGGTCAGTTAATTGCTGCCATTAAAGCTGATGATGCCGCTATCCAAAATGCAGAACTTGAACTTAGCTATACGACGATTGTCTCCCCTGTTACGGGTCAAGTAAGTGCACGTCACGTGGATGTGGGTAACTTAGTCGGCTATGGTGAGTCAACTGTTCTAACCACCATTGTTCAGACAGACACCATCTACACCTACTTTAGTCCAGCAGAGTCAGAGGTTCAAAAGATCTATAAGTTTCGCTCTCGTGAGGAACTACCAGCCTTTATAGAAGTTCGAGGACAAGGAGAAGAGGTTTTAAAGCGTAAACGTTTAAATGGTTATGTGGACTTCGCAAACAATACGGTTGATCCCCTAACCTCTACCATCTCGATGCGAGCAACTATCGTAAACACAGGACATTCTGTCTATCCAGGTACTTTTGTGTACATCAACATCTTTGTATCAGACAAGTTCAACTTCTTTATGGTTCCACCACAAGCTATTTTTGAAGACCAACTTGGAAAATATGTTTATATTGTTGATGAAAACAGCAGTGCTAAGCGTATTGATGTCACGACAAACCTCACATCAAGGTACTATGCCAGTATCCCTACCGGACTTAATGAGGGTGATCAGGTCGTTATAACTGGGCTTATGAAAGTAAAACCAGGTAGTAAACTTGAGCCAAAAGACGTAACCAATACTAAAGGTATTATGGCTGTTATGAAAAAGAATAACCTGATACCCAAAGAGTATTCAGCTAAAGATGATGACCTTACTGGCGAAGCGGTAAGTAAGTAGATGTTCTCCGTAACCTTTATTAAACGTCCTATCTTTGCGATGGTCATCTCTTTGTTGATCATTATCGGTGGTTTAGTTTCTATGGTGGTGCTTCCCATCCAAGAGTTTCCAGACGTTGTTCCACCAACCGTTCAAGTCACTGCGACCTATACTGGAGCCAATGCTTACGCGGTAGAAGAGTCGGTAACTCGTCCACTAGAAGACAAGCTCAACGGTGTTCAAGGTATGATCTATCTTGAGTCGGCAAGTACCTCTACCGGTCAGTCAAAAATCACGGTCTATTTTGAACCAGGCTATGACTTAGACATCGCCGCGGTTGATGTTCAAAACAAGGTCTCTATGGCGACTGCCTCACTTCCAGCAGAGGTGAAGCAGCAAGGGGTCATCGTTGATAAGCAGAGTCCTAACATCGTCTGTATGGTGACTTTGACGGGTGATGAGCGTTTTGATGATGCCTTTTTGTCTAACTTTATTAACATCAACATCTTAGATGAGCTCAAGCGTATTCCGGGTGTCGGTCAAGCTGAGAACATGGGTGAGAAAAAGTACTCTATGCGTATCTGGCTCAACCCTGACAAGATCTATGCGCTTAACCTGACACCAGATGACATCATCAAGGCCATACAGTCGCAAAACAAGCAAGCCGCCGTTGGTAAGATTGGTTCTTCTCCCACCTTTAGAGATCAACAAACAGAGTATGTTCTTACTGCTGAAGGTCGTTTAACAGAGGTGGATGAGTTTGAAGAGATCGTTATAAAGTATAAAAAAGATGGCTCGCTTGTCTATCTGCGTGATGTCGCTCGCATCGAACTTGGAGCGGAGAAGTATGACTGGAACGCTATCTTAAACCAAAAGCCTACCGGTCTTGTCGGTATCTACCAACTTCCAGGCTCTAACGCCCTTGAAATTCGCGAGGCTGTTGGTAAAGTGATGGAGCGTGTTAAGAGTCGTTTTCCAAAAGGCATCACTTACTCTATCCCTTATGACACAACCAAGTATGTTAACGTGGCAATAAACAATGTTGTCACCAACCTCTTTACGGCTATTTTACTGGTTATCATCATTATATACATCTTTTTGCAGTCTTGGAGACCGACGATTATTGCGACAGTGGCGATTCCTGTTTCACTAATTGGTGCCTTTGCAGCGATGTATATGGCACCAGGTTTTTCGATTAACTTCCTGACACTTTTTGGTCTTATCCTTGCCATTGGAATCGTCGTTGATGATGTCATCTTGGTGGTTGAAAATGTGGAAGTCATTATGTACAAAGAGCCTGATTTGACGATGCCTCAGGTTGTCAAAAAGTCGATGATCGAGCTTATTGGGCCAATCATCTCTACGACCTTAGTGCTAGTTGCCGTCTTTATCCCGGTTTCCATGATGCCGGGTATTACAGGTTCACTTTACCAACAATTTGCCCTAACCATCTCTTTTGCGGTGATGGTCTCTTCGCTTAACGCCCTAACCCTTTCACCGGCTATTGCTGCGATCATCATCAAGCGTCGTGGTAAAGATGAGAAAGTCTTTGTCGGTTTTCAGCTTTTTGAAAAAGGGTTTACCTACTTAACAGAGAGGTACACCGCCTTAGTCACCATGTTGGTTAAGGCACGTTATGTGGTGCTGGTTGGATTCTTTGGCCTTTTAGGCCTGATCTACTTTATGTTTGTCACGACACCTACCGGTTTTGTACCAGAAGAGGACAAGGGTGTCTTTATGGTTGCGATGAATCTTAAACCCGGTAGTTCGATAGAACGTACAGTAGACGTACGTAAAGAAGTAGAGAAGATTGTTGCTGCCATACCTGGTGTCGAAGATGTTATTGCGATTGATGGCTATAACGTCATTACTTCTACCCTCGATGGTAGCGCCGGTACGATGTTTGTGACACTCAAGCATTGGGATGAACGTACTGCAGATGGACTTGATGTTCAGAGTATCATCAAGCAGGTCTTTGTCAAAACAGCACATGTCTCCGATGCAAATGTCGTTGCCTTTAACATGCCTGGTATCTCTGGTCTTGGTAGTGTGGGTGGTTTTGACTTCAGGGTTCAAGACTATCTCTCTGGTGACATGGAGACCTTTATGATGTACACGCAAGAGATCATCAAAGAGGCAAACAAAGATCCACGTATAGGCCGTGCCTTTACCACCTATAACCCGATGTATCCGATGTATGCTATCGATATTGACCGAAAAAAGGCCAATGCCCTTGGTGTTGACGTAGCAACACTCTTTGGTACCATGCAGACCTATCTCGGCTCATTTTATGTGAACGACTTTACTAAGTTTGGTAAGGTCTTTAGAGTCTTTGTACAAGCAGAAAAAGAGTTTAGAAGTGAACGTCGTGATATCAATAAACTTTTTGTCAAAAATGCGCATGGTAAAATGGTACCGATGTCCGCCCTAGTCACTGTAAGAGAGCAGTTGGGACCACAAAACGTCCCACACTACAACCTATACAGAGCCATTCAGATCAATGGTGCGGCAGCAGAGGGTCACAGTTCAGGTGAAGCCATGGCAGCTATGGAAGAGATCGCACAAAGGGTTCTGCCTGCAAGTTATGGTTACGACTGGTCAGGTATGAGTTTTCAGGAAAAACTGGCGGGCAATGGACAGATCATCGTCTTTATCTTTGTCGCGCTCGTTGTTTTCTTGGTACTTGCCGCGCAGTATGAGTCGTGGATCTTACCGCTGATGATTTTACTCTCTGTTCCTGTTGTTATGATCGGGGCGATGGGTGCTTTGAAGTTGGCAGGTCTGCCGCTTAATGTCTATGCTCAAGTCGGGCTGGTGCTTCTGATCGCCCTCGCCTCCAAAAATGCCATCTTGATCGTTGAGTTTGCTAAAGAGTTACGTGAGTCAGGCAAGAGCATTATCGACGCAGGCATACAGGCGGGTAAACTTCGTTTTAGAGCGATCATGATGACCATCTTGTCCTTTGTGTTTGGTGTTCTTCCACTTGCCTTTGCTACAGGTGCTGGTGCAGTGACACAAAAGTCTATCGGTATTGGTCTTTTGGGTGGTATGTTGGCAGCAACGGTTGTCAGTACCTTACTAGTGCCAGTACTCTATGTACTACTCGAAACCATGCGTGAAAAATTTGTTAGCATCGAAGATGAAATCGCTAAAAGAGAGTCTATCTAATGAAAAATATCAAAACCGTTTTACTGGCTTCACTCTTTGGTGTTGCCTTGTCTGCGCAACAGTACAACCTTGACACGCTTATAGAACAAGCGATTGTCTCTAGCCCAGACCTAAACATCTCACGAGACACTTACCAGATCTCTCAACAACGCTCATCTCAAGCCGATGCTGACTACATGCCACAGGTTGATTTGTATGCTGGTGCGGGTGTTGTTGGTGTAAAAAGTGATGTAACTGATGCAAGAGGAGCTCTTGGAGCAGCTAAAATTACTGCATCTCAACTCATCTATGACTTTGGAAAAACGGGCGGGAACATGGACTTTTACAGTGAAGAGTCTAATGCCTCACTCGCCATTCACAACCAAAACATAGCGAACAAGGTCTATGATGTTAAACGTGACTATTACGACCTCTCTCGTAAGTCTCTACTTATTAAAGTCTATGAAGAGAATGTTAAGCTAACTGAACAGCAACTTGAACGTGCTCAGCGTTATTTTGAAGCGGGTATTAAAACCAAGATCGATGTTGTTGATGCTAAGGTGCGTGTTATTCAAGCCCAGATAGAGTTAGAAAACTCCAAGTATGATCTTAAACTTGCCTATGTCACGCTGAGTAAGACCATTGGTAACTTTGACACAAGTATAGAAGGAAAGGTATACATCCCGGAGATCACCTCTCCTGTCGGTGTTTACGACACCTTACCAAAAGAGAATATGAGTGGTAAAGAACTTGCACAGTACGCTCTAGCACACCGCGAAGAACTAAAAAGTTACGATCATAAGATCAAGAGTGCTCAAAGCAAGGTACGTCAAGAGAGCGGTGACTACTATCCAGGTGTTTATGTAGGTGGTGATTATCAATATAACAAGGTAGATAATGATCTACAACTCTACATCCCAGAACAACAGTGGAACGCCAATATCAATGTAAAATGGAATCTTTTTAATGGTCTAAAAACCGATGCCAAAACCCAAGAAGCGAAGTTAACGCTCCTTCAGCAACGAGCAAGTCATGATGATGCTAAGTTACGCATTATTGAAGAGACAAGCAATGCCTACATCAAGCTCTTAAAAACAGACTCAAATGTCAACCTCTCTGAAGCACTAGTAGAAGCAGCAAAAGAGAAGTTTGGTCAAGCCCAAAAGCGTTATGAACATGGTCTTTCTGACTACATCGAACTCCAAGAAGCACGACAAGGTTACATTAACGCGACGGCTGATCTTGTAGTACACTACTATGAGTACTATATCGCACTTGCTAACTTAGATCGTGCTATCGGGCGTTAAAGTGTTTTCAAAAGGGCTAATGCCCCTTTATAAATAGGCTCATCGATAAAGCCATACTTTTCATCGCTAAACCCAGTAATTCCCTTAGCTCGCTCCTCCTCAAAACGACGAACGATATAGTTAGCTCTCTCTCTTTCTTGATCATCCATACCAAATGTAGCTTGTACCTGTTCGACCTGTTTAGGAGAGAGACACCCTTTAGTCTCAAAGCCTAACTGCTTTTCGAGCTCTAACCATGTTTGAAAGCCCGCTTCATCTTTATACTCTTGAAAGACAAAAGAGACAGGCTTCACACCGAGTGCTTTGGATGTGAGTACAAACTCAGACAAGAGATGATGCATAAGTGGGTTGTCTACTTGTATTAATGCTTGGGAGAGTCCCATGTCAGAAAAAAGATCCAGAACACCCAGATAAAAAGCTTTGACACGCTCATCAACGCGTAAGTCCTTAAGATGAAGCCACGCCTCTTTTGTCTCGATGGAGAGATGTACCTCTATCACTTCATCACAGAGTGCCAACACTTGTTGAACATCATCCACCGTTTTGATCTTAGGCACAC
>JAJRVE010000028.1 GCA_024277445.1 Campylobacterales bacterium | reverse complement strand
GTCGCGATATTTAACCAGAGCCCACCTGCAAGAAGTGCAGAGGTCATCGCCCAGATAAACTGTGTAACATCTACAAACTGCGAAGGATCAATAATCCCTTTTTTAATCGTACTAACAACATCACCACCCGCAATTAAAGCACCTGAGGCTTCGAAAATAGCGGCAATTAAGATAGCACCACCCATGGTCAATGCTTTTGAACCAACAGCAGGTCCAACGTTGTTAGCAACGTCGTTCGCCCCAATGTTCAGCGCCATGTAGGCACCAAAGAGTGCTGCAATCGCTAAAAAAGCCTGGTTTTGTGCGCCTGCATTAATACCAAATGCGTACCAAAGTACTAACGCCATAAAGGCGAAAGCGAGTCCTAAACGTAGAAAGTCACCTTGGGTGCTCTCTAGTGCTTTTTTTTCCATTTTTTTGACAGTGTGGATGTCCATAGTTCTGGTCCTTGTGTAACATTTTGGTTACAAATATGGCGGAATTATAGCATTAAATATCTATTTATACTTGTAAAAATGTAGGGGAGATATGAAGAGTAAGAAGGTTTAGATCTTCTCCAACTCATCTAAAGCAGAGATTCTTCCGAGGTAATTGCCTTGCACAAAGTCTATCCCTAGATCTCTCACAATCTTCGCTTGGGTCTCATCTTCGATCATGCGTATCCAAGTGCGCAGTTCAAGTCCTTGAGCAATAACATTGAGCCCTTTGACGATCTGCTGATACTCAAGTTCTTTAATGTGTTTGCCATAACTGTTGTCAAAACGCAGCACATCGACTTTGATCTCTTTTAAAAGAGCCATACTACTTTTAAAAGCACCAAAATTATCAATCGCTATAAAAATACCTAACCTTCTATAAGCTTGTAACTGTTCATTGTAACGTTTAGGATGATCATAATATTCGTTTTCACTCAAAACAAACATAATGCGTCCACGTGCTGATTCGTTGTTACTTAAGAGGGTTAAGGCACGCTCTAAAAAGCTGTTATTACGCAGGGATGAAGATGAGAGAGAAAAGGCCAAAATGAGATTATGGGGAATGTTTTCAGAAAGGTGCACTACCTTCTCTAAGATCATCTCATCAAAGGTACGCGTTAAACCTAGACGGTTGATGACCGGCATAAACTTGTTTTGATGAATAATCTTGCCTTCATCATTAATAAGCTTAACGCTCGCCTCAAGCATACTTGCTTTCTTTTTTTCATCAACGATCTGAAACATAAGTGAGAACGAGTGTTTTTTTATAGCAGCAATGACAGAAGCTTCAAGCTGTGTAGGGTCAAGTTCCTCTTCTTCGAATTGCTGTTTGTTCAGAAGTTTCTCATCAGAAAGTTCAAAAAGCCGTGTCGTCAACTGCTCAACATCTTTTGAGTAGTTAGTATCGACAATAGCCGAGATCAAACTAATCTCGATCTCATCAATGGTTCTGTTCTCAAACTTCAGACACATCAACTCTAATAAGTTTTGGTACTGCTCTTTCGTCCCATCTAGGCCGATTAAAAAGTCTGAACCCTTATAGTGACCGATGGGAAAGCGTACTATCTCTTTTTCTTTAAGGTATTCACCTATCCAGTGACCTACTTCGTAGAGAACTTTGTCACCCTTTTTAACCCCATAACGGCTGTTAATCTCACTTAAGTTTCGTACAGAAATTAGTAAAACCGTGTAAGAACCCTTAGCGATCTGCTTTTTAAAATAGTTGTTAAGGTATTCACGACTAAAGGTATGGGTAATGGGATCCGTAATACGCTCTTCTTGACCTTGATAGATAAGGTAAAAGATGTAGTAGATCATCACTGCAAAAGATGAGACAGCGATGACAATGAAAAAGGTGGGCATCTCTCCCTCACCAAATGAGAAAAAGCTAAGAAGAATAATGAGAAAAAGCGTAAAGATAGGAAGACCCATACGAAGGGCTAAACTAAATCGCTGCGCCCGCTCTTTCTCTTCTGGTAGAAGCATTTTAGACCTATACGTCCAGGTGTTTTACGTCTTTAGCGTGTGTTTCGATATAGTTACGACGTGGTTCAACTTCGTCACCCATAAAGAGGGTAAAGGCTTCACTCGCTGCTTCAGCGTCTTCAATGTTAACACGAAGAAGTACGCGGTTCTCAGGAGTCATTGTTGTTTCCCAAAGTTGTTCAGGATTCATCTCACCAAGACCTTTGTAACGCTGGATGTAAGAGCCCTTACGTGCAAACTCTTTAATCTCTTCAAGAATCTCAATAACATCACCCTCTAAAGCGATATCCCACTCTTTGATCTTCTCATAAACATACATCGCTTCCGTAAAGTGTGGTGCTGTAAAGAGGTCATCATTAACACGAAGCTCCTCCATACCGTCATCAGTCTGTACAAACAGGTGAATCTCTTAATCCGTCACTAGCTGAGAAAGGATGTTGTTTCCACGATCGCTTAAGAACTTCTCTATCTCGACCATCATCTTCGTACTGTCAAGTCCAACAATGTCTGGATTTTCAATAAAGTGACGGATTAGTGAAACGAGGGCATAACGACGCTCGAGTGCATTAAGTGAACCTTGGTAGTGATCTACCATCTTAAAGAAAGAGACCAAGTCATTATGACCTACACCCTCAACCTCGATCGACTCTATACCATTGTCGATCAAGAAAGTGTTCATCTCAACATCATCTTTAAAGTAGATCTCTTTTTTACCTTTTTTATAGCGATAAAGTGGTGGCTGTGCAAGGTAGAGGTAGCCATTTTCAACGATCTTTGGAAGATAACGGAAGAAAAATGTCAACAGAAGGGTCTGAATGTGTGAACCATCAACGTCCGCATCGGTCATGATGATGACTTTGTGATAACGGATTTTCTCTTCGTTAAACTCTTCACCAATACCACAACCAAGTGCCGTAATCATGTTAGTAATCTCTTCAGACTTTAAGATCTTGTCAAGACGTGCTTTTTCAACGTTAAGGATCTTACCTTTAAGTGGTAAAATTGCTTGGAAAACACGGTCACGACCCTGCTTAGCAGAACCACCCGCTGAGTCGCCCTCCACCAAGTAGATCTCAGAAATCGTTGCATCTTTACTTTGACAATCTGCTAGTTTACCTGGCAGTGTTCCAACGCTCATAGAGTCTTTACGACGTGTTAAATCACGCGCTTTTTTCGCTGCTTCACGACCCTTAGCTGCTAAAAGTGCTTTTTGAACGATCGCTCTTGCTTCGTTAGGGTTCTCTTCAAAATACTTACCGATTTTTTCGTAAGTCAGTTTTTGAACGAGTGGGCGAACATAAGTGTTACCTAGCTTACCCTTAGTCTGTCCCTCAAACTGAGGTTCAGGAACACGTGTAGAGACGATACAGATCATTCCTTCTTTAACATCATCACCACTAATTGAGATATCTTTTTCTTTAGCATTTCCATTGTTTTTGTTGTACGTAGAGACGACACGCGTTAAACCTGCTCTAAAGCCGGCTTCGTGCGTTCCTCCATTTGGTGTGCGGATATTGTTTACAAAAGAGTAAAGTTTCTCTTCGTAAGCTTCGTTATACATGAAGGCAATGTCAACTTCAATATCTTCGATCTTAGCACTAAAACTGTACGGAGAAGCGACTTGTTCACGTTTGTTAAGGTCTTGTACATACTGTAAAATACCACCTTCAAAGTGATACGTCTCTTCTGTATTGGTACGCTCATCTTTAAAAATGATCTTGATCTGTGGATTAAGGTAGGCAAGTTCCTTAAAACGTTTAGCAAGATACTCATACTCAAAGGTAATGGTTTCAGTAAAGATGGTTGGATCGGCTTTAAACTCGATCGTCGTACCGTGTTTACGCGTAGTTCCTGTTATAGCAAGTTCTTCAGTAGGGATACCCTCTTTAAAGTTCTGCTCATGGATCTGGCCATCACGGTGGATCGTCATCTTCAAATCACCCGAGAGTGCATTTACAACAGAAACACCAACACCATGAAGTCCACCAGAGACTTTGTAGGTATCTTTATCGAACTTACCACCGGCATGTAAAACAGTAAGTACGACCGTAGCAGCAGAGATGTTCTCTGTTGGGTGCATGTCAGTAGGAATACCACGACCGTTGTCAGAAACTTTACAGGTTCCATCTTTGGTCAATGTTACTTTAATCGTGTCACAGTAACCTGCCATTGCCTCATCAATAGAGTTGTCAATAACTTCGTATACCAAGTGGTGAAGACCACGATGACCCGTATCACCGATGTACATACCTGGACGTTTTCTTACTGCTTCAAGTCCTTTAAGGACCTTAATATTACTTGCACCATAATTTTGATCTGCCATGCCTACTCCAATGCTTTTTCATTTTTTGTAATACTATGAAAAAATTTACTCTGATATTAGCGTAAACTTGCCTAAAAAGCGATTAAGTTGTCATTTTGATATTTAGGTTGGATTAGAGAGAAAATGGATTAGAGAGAGTTTTTAGTAGGTTTTTTACATGGTGGTGTTAAAAAAAGAGGTTTTTCACCTCTAAGTCAGTCCTTAAATAACGATTGGCATAACAATGGTTTTAAAATTATCATCCACAAGTACAAATGGCATATTTGCCTCATTAAGTCCTATGGTAAATTCACTGTTTTTAGTTTGAGCAATAAAGTCTAAGATATAACGACTGTTGACTGCCAACATAAACGGTGTCTCAAAACCTGCTGGAAATTCGATCTCTGTTTTTGCTTCAATATTATCATCACTTAGTGATTCAAACTCAATAGCATTTTGTGTAAATGTCACTTTAAGATCGTTGGAGATCGTAGTGATTTGCTTAATTGCATCAATCATTTGTGCTTTAGGTAAGCTCAATGTTGTTGTAATCTCTTTTGGAACAATGCGTGTATAGTCTGGGAACTTACCATTGATAAGTTTAGTAAAGAAAAGATACTGATCAGACTTAATAATAAGATAGGTTTCATCATAAAAAATCTCTATATTGTTAAAAAAGAGTTTTTGTATCTCGATGATCGCCTTTTTAGGGATGATGATAGAGAGTTCTGATTCATTAGTGTTGTTAACATCAACGATAGCTAAACGACGTGTGTCGGTAGAGACAAAATTAATACCATCACTTTTAATATCAATAAGTGCACCATTAAGTTCGAACTTAGGGTTATTGGTATCGGTTGATGGTGTAATCTTCTTAAGTGACTCAATAAGAAGTTGAGAATCGATTTGAATACGAGGCTTGTTCTCATACTCAGGAAAAGATGGAAAGTCTTTAGCATCAAAGGTAGGTAGCTTAAAGTTTGAACGTGATTGTTGGATATGAAGATTGTTTTGAACTGTTTCTAAAATAACTTCACCATCTTTTAAAATACGAATAATATCAAGAAGTTTTTTACCATTAGCAGTAACTGAACCACTCATCTCAACAGCAACCTGATCACTCTCTATAACAAGACCAACTTCGAAGTCTGTAGCTTTAACAACGAGTCTTGTACCTTGGACTTCAAATGAGACATGAGAAGTGATCTGAGAGGTGTCTTTTTTTTCTAGAAAAGGTTGTACATGAATAAGCATATTTTCAAGAACAGATTTGGCAATAGCGATTCTCATCGAAATTCCTTTTTATATTATAAATTTTTAGTAGTAGTAATATACCCCTGTGTATAGGTGAAAACTACTCTTTAACCCCTATGTCAAGGGCTTGTATGATGTGAACAACCCTAAGAAGTTTATTCACATTAATTCACTTACTAGATTATATCTTTTTTTTAAGAGAGTTCCAACACTAAATAATCACTCTTTTTACTTTTACGAAGTTACTCTTGGATGGATGTCGTAATTTTATTAGTAAGTTCATCAATTTTAACTTTAAAATCTTCATCATTTTTAAGCAGTTCATTGATCTTTTTCATTGTATGACTGACTGCGGTGTGATCTTTCATGCCAAAGTACTTTGCAAGTTCTGGCATGGACATAGGCGTGAGTTCACGTGCCAAGTAGATAGCAATACGTCGAGTATAGACGATGTTTCGCGTACGGTTTTTAGACTTTATCTCTGAGGGTTTAACATTAAGCTCTTTAGCAACAGTAGTCATAATAAAATCGATGGAGATGTTGTCACGTTTTTCTTGAAGCGTCTCTTTAAGCACGTTTTGCGCAAACTCAATGGTGATGGGTTGATGCATTAACTGTGCGTATGCATGCAGTTTAGAGAGTATCCCTTCTATCTCACGTACATTAGAGTCAATGATGGTTGCGATGTAGTTAATAACATCACGATCGATATTAATACGGTTTATCTCACATTTTTTCTGGATAATGGCGATTTTAGTCTCTAGTTCTGGTGGTTGGATGTCTGCTACTAGACCCCACTCAAAACGACTTTGAAGACGGGCTTCAAGACCTGCTATCTGCTTTGGTTTTTTGTCTGCAGTCATAATGATCTGTTTATGTTCATTACGCAGAGCTTCAAAGGTGTGGAAAAACTCCTCTTGCGTCTGTACCTTGTTACTTAGAAACTGGATGTCGTCGATGAGCAAGACATCACACTTACGGTACTTGTCTTTAAAACGGTACATCGTCTTGTTACGCATGTGCGAGGTAAAATCGTTTAGAAACTGCTCTACAGAGGTATAGATAACACTTTTACCTTGATGTTGAAGTACATTACCAACGGCTTGCATGAGGTGAGTCTTACCTAAACCAACACCACCATAGATAAAGAGAGGATTATAAAGCTCACCTGGTTTTTCACTGACACTTTTTGCTGCAGAGTAGGCAAACTGGTTGGATGAACCAGGTACATAGTTTTCAAAGGTGTATGAAGGGTTGAGGAGCGAGTGCTGCGCTTTTTCAGGTGTTGCTTGTGCTTGGATAGCTGCTTTATTTTTTTTAGCGGATTTGAGTTCAATACTCACTAAGGTTTTAGTGCCTGTTTTTACTTCAAAAAGATGGGCAATCTGCTCTGAAAATTTGCGTTTAATGTAGTTGGCAACCAAAGCATTGGGAGCATGATAAACAGCATAATTACTTTTAGATTGTGAGGTAGAGAAGTTAAGTTGCTTTATATAACGATTATAATCGATCTCCGATATCTCATCTTTGAGCTTCAGTAAGATCTCTTGACCGGTATTCATGCATAGCCTTTAAAGTTATTCACTGTGAATAACTAGTGAAATAGTATGTGAATAATACACTACTTTTCCTATATTAGGGTAAAGAGAGGAGGTGAATTAAAGTTATTCACAGGGTGAATAACTTTAAAGAGTGTTGAATTTTCCCACTTTTATCAACAAACTTTACTTAGTGGTTGAGTAGTGGTTTACACTGAGTCCGTGTAAGATGATGCTCAAGATAACGAGAGAGAAAAGTGTTTTATGCCCTTCAGCATAGACCTTTAGTGAAATTGTGGGTTTTGTTCAAGCCAGGTAGAGATGGCAGCAAAATAGTTATCTATCACGTCATCACTTGAGAGAACAATGTCATGAACAGCATTGTTGATAGTGATCATGGAGAGGTTTTTATAGATCTTTTCACCATAATAGACCATGTCATCAACGTTTAAAACGGCGTCAGCGTGTAAGACCTCTTCACTCCAGGTAGTTTTTGTATAAGATTTATCTGAGTGAAGGATAAGGGCAGGGGTATATTCTATAGTATGTTGGTAGATCTCTTTTTGCGCCTTTGAAATAGCGCGCATCCAACCTAGGTAAGTGTGAAAAGAGGGGATGGGTTTATAGGTGAGGTTAAAGTCCCATCGCCCTTTGTAATCTTTGTGAAGACTCTCTGTATAGATAGAATCAAGCTGTGTCACCTTGATGAAAGGGAAGTACTTTCCTAGTGGGGTAATGATGGAAAGCAATGTTTTTTCTGCTTTACTCGCCTTAAAGGCAAAAAATGGGCTGTTGAGCAGTATGGCCGTGATAAGTGACTTGTTCTTTCCATGTAAAAAATAGTGAGTAGCGAGAAGCCCTCCGGTGGAGTGTCCATGTAAGATAATCTCTTTGTGTCCACTCTCTTTTGCCATGTTTAAAACATAGTCTATTTCTTCATAGTACTCTCTAATATCTTTACAAAAATTATCATGGTGATGTGCTTGAAGCGAACTACCATACTTGCGTAACTCTAGTGCGTAAAAGCTGATCCTCTTGTTGACAAAAAATTCTGCTAAATGGTTCTGAAAAAAGTAATCCATATAACCATGAAGATAGATGACAGCTGTGGTAGCGTTCTCTACTTCAAGATAATCAACTTTAGCAGAAACCTTACCTTCATAATCATCATCAAGTGGGATGATTTGTGAAGTCATTGCAAAGGCCTCGGATACTTTTTGTTCATACATTGTTATAAACCTTTATAGAGGTGAGGAGGTATTGTAAAATATTGTAGCATAAAGGATAGGGATGAGTTGCTCTTTTTAGTGCTGTTAGAGAGTGTAGTATGCTATAATCGCGTATGAATATATTAGGAATTGATCCGGGTACTCGGAACATGGGATATGCCGTTATAGCCTTAGACAACGGTAAAATTAAGCTTGTTGAAGCAGGTCTGATTAAGATGAAGCAAGAAGACTTGCAGTTTAAAATACCTCAGATGGTTGAGGGACTTGACCAGATCTTCGCCAAACATCAGATCGATGAAGTGGCAATGGAAGACATCTTCTTTGCGCATAATCCACAAACGGTCTTAAAATTGGCACAGTTTCGTGGGGCCATTATGTTAAAACTTTTACAAGAGTTTGGACAGTTTGCAGAGTACACACCCTTACAGGTAAAGCGTGCCTTAACCGGTAAGGCTAAGGCGGCAAAAGAGCAAGTAGCCTTTATGGTGCAGCGCCTTTTAGGGATTAAAAAAGAGATACGTCCTCTGGACATTTCAGATGCGATGGCCGTGGCCATTACCCATTCACAACGCATAAAATTAGCAAAAAAGTAGAGCGATGATACAACGACTTTTTCTGATAACAGTATTAACAAGCAGCTGTTATGCGACATCACTCTCCGTAGATCAGGCATGGGCGCTGGTTCAAGAGCGCAATGATGGTCTTAAAGCGAGTGCGAGTAGCATAAAACACTCACAAACCATGAAAGATGGGGCATCGTCGATGATGTATATGCCGAGTATTGATCTGCATGGTTCATATACGCATCTTTCGGAGCCTATTAATTTGGACTTTAGTGAACCTTTAAATGCATTTGGTAGTGCTCTTCCTATTCCTTTACCTCCGATTAGTAAAGAGGATGCAACACTAGATCTGAGTGAACAAGATGTCTTTTTAGCCAACATCTCTATTCTCTGGCCTATCTTCGCGGGTGGAAAAACCCTCTATCTTTCAGATATGGCAGATGCACAGATAGAAGCGGAGAAGGCGAAGCAAGAGTTGGCACGGCAAAAGGCCTTTGTGCAGTTAGTAAAATACTATTACGGTTCAGAGATGGGTCGCGTCTATTATGAGACACGCATTGAAGTGGAAGAGACCTTTCAAAAGCATTATGAACACGCGCAGAAACTTCAAGCAGAAGGACAAATCGCCAAAGTAGAACTTTTAAATGCCCAAGTACAGTACGATAAAGCAAAAACAGAGACAGTGAAGGCACATCACAAGTACACCATCGCTACTTCTGCGCTGAGAATGCTACTTAAAGAGAACGATGTCAACATCACCTCACCGCTTTTTGTGAGTGAAGATATTAAGACGAAAGAGTATTATGTTCAGCGGGCGATAGATAACTATCCAGCCCTGCACCTTTTAGATGCCAAGCGTAAGCAGACTGAGTCGGTTGTGGGTATGGAGCGTGGTAACTATATGCCGACTGTCGTTGCTTTTGGTAATTACAATCTTTATAGAGATGATTCTGTTATCTCTCAGTCAGCACCTGACTGGTTTGCGGGTGTTGCGGTTAATATCAACCTCTTGTCTGCGACTGGACGAAGTGAGAAGTATGAGGCGGCGAAGATCGTCGACCAACAACTGCAACTCTTACAGTCTCAAGCGAAACAAGATCTCTCTATCTTGGTGGAACAGACCTATAATGAAGTCATCTTGTACTTGGATGAGTTTAAGGCCATAGACTCCTCGTTAGCGATGGCAGAGGAAAATGTAAAGTTACGTCGCATCGCTTATAACTCAGGTCTTTCGACCTCATTAGAGCTAAACGATGCCGAGCTATTTTTGGCAGCGAAAAAGACAGAGCGCCTAAAAGTGGCGTATGATTATGTTCAAAAACTATCTTACCTGATGATACTCAGTGAGAGTAGTGAGCGGTTTATGGAGATGGCATTAAATGGAGAAGAGGTAGAGCGATGAGTGTTTTAGCAAAAGTAGTTGGTGCAGTAGTGGTTGTAGGGATTATTAGTGGTGTTAGCTATATCTTTTATGAGGCATATCAGCCCAAACCTATACGTCTTCAAGGTGAGATTGATGCACAATATTACTCGGTCTCTTCGAAAGTTCCTGGACGTATCGATAGTGTTGGTGTGAAAAAAGGTGAGGTTGTTAAGGTGGGTGACTTCATTTTTAGCATCAACTCTCCCGAGGTAGAAGCAAAGTTAAAGCAGGCACAGTCAGCACAAGAGGCTGCCGGTGCTGTCTCAAAACAGGCGGACAAAGGTGCTAGAAAACAGCAGATAGCCGCAGCAAGAGACCAATGGCGTCGCGCACAAGAGGCGGAAAAGCTCTTAGCTAAGACCTATAAACGTATCCAAAAACTCTATAAAGAGGGCGTAATCCCTGAGCAAAAACGTGATGAGGTCTATACTAAGTATACGGCAGCTAAGTATCAGAGCAGCGCTGCTAGAGAGATGTACATGATGGCAAAAGAGGGTGCACGTGAGGAGCAAAAAGAGGCGGCTCGCGCCCAAGAAGAGGTCTATGCAGGTAAGGTCGATGAGGTCAACTCTTACATCAAAGAGACCAAGCAGTACGCGTATCATGCGGGTGAGGTTTCACAGATCTTGATCCATGAGGGTGAGCTTGCTCCGACGGGCTTTCCTGTAGTGACACTTGTGGACATCAACGACTCTTGGGCGAAGTTTCATGTACGTGAAGACCTGCTCTCGCATTTTGAAAAAGGGAAGGTCTTAGACCTTGAGATCCCTGCCTTACATAAAACTGTGCCCTTTGAAGTGACACACATCTCGGTTATGGGTGAGTATGCGACATGGCGCGCAGCAGAAGCGGGCAAGGGCTTTGATCTTAAAAGTTTTGAGGTTGAGTTACGTCCAAAAGAGGCGGTTGAAAACCTACGTGTGGGAATGAGTGTTTTAATCCAACTGCCATGAATTACATACAAAAGGTTTTAGCCGTTAGTAGGGGTGAGGTTAAAGCCCTTGTTTCGAGTTGGTACATGCTAGGGTTTGTTACTTGGATACCGCTGATGGGTTTCGCACTTATTGTGGCGATCTTTTTTGCAGGTGTTCCTAGAGAACTTCCTGTTGGCGTGGTGGACAACGACATCTCCCAGCTCTCACGTATGCAACTCTCTAACATCGAAAGCTCCGCAACGTTGAGTATCAAAAAACAGTACAACAGTGTCCAAGAGGCTTCACACACACTGCGTGATGGCACGATCTACGCTGTTGTTATCATCCCCAACCACTTCGAACATGACCTACGCAAAGGAATGCAGCCGACGATTACGGTGATGTTAAATACCCAGTTTATCTTGATGAGTAAGATTTTGCACTCCTCATTAACTCAGGTCTTGCGTACGAGCGCAGCCACCATAGACTATGTGGCGAGTTTGGTCGATGAAGAGCGCCCTGAACTAGCTAAAAATGCGGTCAATCCTATACAGATTCAGATAACCCCCTTTTTTAACACCTATAACAACTACTTTCTCTTTTTGGTGAGTGCCATGCTCCCTGCTCTCTGGTCGATCTTTGTCGTCATAACGTTGATTATCGCTTATGGTGAGATGTTTAAAAACGGTGGCGAAACAGCGTGGCTAAAACGTGCCGAAGGCTCAGTGAGTGCAGCTATCATGGGTAAGATGCTTCCTTATCTTCTGATTCAGATGGCGTGGGGTCTTGGTGTAGTTTACTTTGTACATGGTGTGATGCCTTGGCCTTTTGCTGGGTCTTGGCTTATTTTGGCAAGTGCGATGTTGTTAACCATCATCGTCTATCAGCTCATCGCTTCGGCCTTTTATGCTCTTAAGTTTGAGTACGCTTCGGCGCTTAGTTTTGGGGCGGTCTTTACCGCTCCTGCCTTTGCCGCCATGGGAATTACCTTTCCTCTGATGAACATGGGTGGTGTTGCTGTCGCTTGGCATGAACTACTACCCATCTCCCACTACATCCATATCCAGATATCTCAAGCTAACTACGGTGCACCACTTTCAAGTATCGGCACAAGCTTTGCAGCGCTCTCACTCTTTTTGGCGGTGACACCCTTTGTTTATTGGCGTTTTAAAGTAGCTGCAAAAGGGTGGGTGTCATGAGTTTTTTTGCACTTTTAGTAGCAGAATTTAAAGCGCTTTTTAGTGATAAAGACATTCTCTTGACGATCTTTGGTGGAGTATTGCTCTACTCATTTTTATATCCACAACCTTATCTTAAAGAGTCGGTGACGGCACTACCTGTTGCGGTTGTAGACTACGATAGAACGGACATCAGTCGAAAGATCGCTTTTATGCTCGATGCCAGTCCACAGATAGCGGTAGATAGTCGTTACTTGAGTGAGTTAAGTGCCAAAGAGGGGATCATTAACAATGAAGTGAGTGCGATGGCCATCATCCCTGCACATTTTAAACGTGACCTGCAACTTGGTAAAGAACCTGTCATCAGTATTGGTGCAGACGCGAGTTACTTTCTGATCTATGGAGGGGTACTCAGTGGAGCGATGAAGGCCGTTTTAACGGAGAGTGCTACCAAGCAGGTAGGTGAACTGCTCAAAAAGAGTGTGCCGATGGTGACCGCTAAATTAGAATATACCCCTTTTAAAACAAGCTATATGAACACCTTTAACATCTCAGGTTCTTACATTAACTACGTTATCCCTGCGGTCTTCATCTTGATCTTGCAACAGACCATGTTGATCGGTATATCACTTCT
>JAJRVE010000027.1 GCA_024277445.1 Campylobacterales bacterium | reverse complement strand
GTCTGTGTTTGGCATGTTGATGTTGATGAGCTCTTGCCAGTTACCAGAAGCTTTAATCAAGATACGACCTTCATCTTCAACAACCTTATAGTTGTCACCAAGGATCTGAGCAATACTCTGTGGCTTTGGCATGGTAAGGGCAGATGCCTTTGGTGCTTGTGCCTTGCCTTTAAAGATAAAGATCTCTTTTTCAGCGTAAGGTGGAGTGACAACTTCACCTTTATAGTTGATCGCAAACTCTTGGTTGGTGTTGATCGCTTTTAGTAGGTCTGTGCGTAGGACAACGATGATCTCTTTTAATACATTAAACTTTTTCATATTTTTATCCATTTCTGAGGTGCCCTTATAGGACTACCTGTTTATTAGTGAGTGAATTTTATCACGCTTAAATTAAAAATTCTACATAACTTTGTATACCTAAGCTCACTATAAACTAACATTTTACTTACTTAGGATATAATCCGCGAAATTTTCACCTCGCAATAGAGGTATATGAAGGACACTTTATGGCATTAAATGTTTATTATGACAAAGACTGTAACATCGAGCTTATCAAGAGCAAAAAAGTAGCAATGATCGGTTTCGGATCACAGGGGCACGCACACGCAGAGAACCTACGTGATTCTGGTGTTGAAGTAATTGTTGGTCTCCGTAAAGGTGGTGCTAGCTGGGCTAAGGCTGAAGCTAAGAACTTTAAGGTTATGACAGTTGCTGACGCATCTAAAGAAGCTCAGGTAATTATGATCCTTCTTCCAGACGAGAACCAGTCAGAGATCTACGCAAATGAGATCGCTCCTAACCTAAGCGCTGGCGATACGATCGCTTTTGGTCACGGTTTCAACATCCACTACGGACGTATTCAGCCTGCTGAAGGTATCAACGTTACGATGATCGCGCCTAAGGCTCCAGGTCATACGGTACGTTCTGAGTTCGTTACAGGTGGAGGTATTCCAGACCTTATCGCTGTTGGCGCTAACCCATCAGGTGACACTAAAGAGCTAGCGCTTGCTTACGCATCTGCTATCGGTGGTGGTCGTACTGCGATTATTGAGACTACATTTAAAGATGAGACTGAAACTGACCTTTTTGGTGAGCAAGCCGTTCTTTGTGGTGGTACAGTTTCTCTTGTTCAAGCTGGTTTCGACACACTTGTTGAAGCAGGTTACGCACCTGAACTAGCATACTTCGAGTGTCTTCATGAGCTAAAGCTTATCGTTGACCTTATGTTCCAGGGTGGTATCGCGGACATGCGTTACTCTATCTCTAACACAGCTGAGTACGGTGACTATGTTTCTGGTAAGCGTGTTATCAATGACGAGTCTAAAGCAGCAATGCGTGAGATCCTTAAAGAGATCCAGGATGGTCGTTTTGCAAAAGACTTCATCCTTGAAGGTCAAGCAGGTTACCCTCGTATGAACGCTGAGCGTACTAACGACAAAGAGATGCTAATTACTAAAACTGGTAATCAGCTTCGTGAGATGATGCCGTGGATTGCCAAAGGCAAAATCGTAGACACTTCTAAAAACTAAAATAGCGGCGCACTTGCTGCGTTGCTACGTTCGTCATGGCCCATGTGGCCACTTCCTCTCTATGCGCCTTGCAATTACACCACTCTTTTAGTTTTTACTTGAAACCAACTTTTTAACATCGCTTCGCTTGTTAATACTATTATAGGAATTTTTATGAAACATATTTTACTTACTTTGACACTTCTTTTGACACTTAACCTTTTTACGGGGTGTTCTAAGGTTGATGATGAGACCTTACGTGCGGCGCATGCTGCTGTTGATAATGGTGCGGTGATTGTTGATGTGCGTACGGCTAAGGAGTATGCTACTAAGCATGTTTCTTCTGCTGTGAACATTCCTGTTGAAGAGATTACTAAGAGTGTGGTACGTGTGCCTAAGGGGAAGGTATTAGTTGTTTATTGTGCTTCGGGTAATCGTAGTGCGCATGCTACGGCAATACTGCGTCAAAAGGGATGGACTGTTTTCGATGTGGCAACTCAAGGTGATTTTGAACGTGAATTACCACCACTTGAGTTGAAGAAGTAATTACGCTTTGGGTATAAATTTATCTTTTTTGATCTCGTATTTCTCTTGGTGGACTGAACGCCACCAGAGGTAACGAACGAGGTAGTACCCACTTATTGAAAATACAACTGCACAGAAGAGGGCACCAATATACATCGGTATTACGATCTCCATCAATTTATCAATAAACGCCATACTAAACCAATTCATCGTAAACAGATTAACCATAAAATCTAGGTCTTGGGTAATGGGATTGAAGGTTATAAGATCACCTACGATGAGTTCACCATAAAAGATAAAGGGCATCGTAACGGGATTTGTTATCCAAACCAGAGAAACACCAAGTGGGACGTTAAACCTGAAAAATGGGATCATTAAGATGACGGCAAGCATCTGTAGGGGCATGGGTATAAAAGCGAAGAAGAGACCTACCAGCACTGCCTTAGAGACAGAGTGACGGTTAATACTCAAGTACTCTCTAGGTATATTGTATTTGGCAAGAATAGCGTCAAGTTTTGGGTTGCTTTTACGCTTTTTAAATAGTTTGCGAATCATAAGGCTTATTATACTTATCTTTTATCAAAGCCATATAACATTTTGCACATAAGTGACAAGAAGTGAGGATTCTTTGACAGAGTGTCATATTAATCCACCTCTAACGCTTGCTTGTCTACAATAGAGATAATTTAATAGATGGACAGTTGATGGCGGCGAAAAAGAGCATTTCAAAAAAACCGGTAAAAAAAACAACATTGAAAAAGAAGTTTGACTTACAACGATTTTTACATTACTTTTACTGGGTATTGGCGATTGTCTCTGTTTTGGGAGCGGCAACTGTTGTTGGCTTTTATGCTGGGTATAATCAAGCAAAAGAGGAGAGCGCCTCTGTTATTAGTGCACATAAACAGAAGCAGGTGACATTACAAAAGCAGTTAAAGCAACTTAATAATAAAACCGCAAAACATGAGTATGGCAACATGGTAAAACCACCTAAAGCTAAAGTACGTGCCATACCTAAGACAAAGATGCCGAAAAAAGGAAAGCTAGCGATCATCTTTGATGATGTCTCCTTTAGTGCTGATGTCAAGCATATTAAAGCACTTGGTTATCCTTTGACGATGTCTTTTTTACCTCCCACCAAACGACATCCACATTCGGCAGAACTAGCAGAAAAAGAGCCTTATTATATGGTGCACCTACCAATGGAAGCGATGAACTTTCACTCTCCTGAGAAGTTTACCCTCCTTACGACAGACTCGAAAGAGACCATAGTAGAGCGTATTAAGCAGGTCAAGAAGTGGTTTCCTAAGGTAAAGTTCATCAATAACCATACGGGGAGTAAGTTTACCTCAGACCCAGAGGCGATGAACAAACTTATATTTGCCTTGAGGCTAGAGAAGATAGGCTTTATTGATTCGCGTACTACGGCTAAGACCGTCGCCGAAAAAGTGATGAAGCGCTATAAGATGCCTTACTATACACGCGACATCTTTTTAGATCATGATGATGATGTTGATGCCATCAAAAAGCAGATCAAAAAAGCGATACGTGTAGCCAACAAGTATGGTAAGTGTATTGCTATCTGTCATCCACATAAAGCGACTTTAAAAGCACTTAGAGAGTCTAAAGAGCTGTTTGAGGGTGTAGAGTTAGTGCGTATCGATAAGTTGACAAAGGGATGAACCGCCAACTAGAAGAGAAACACCTACATTTTTTTGAGGCCATGAAAAAAGTGCCTGAAACGATCTTCTTTAAAGGTGACACAGCACTGCTAGAGAGACCGATGGTGAGTATAGTTGGTACACGAACACCTTCACAGTATACCAAGCAGATGACAGCGGACTTGGCACATAGATTAGCAAGTGTTGGTGTTGTTGTGGTGAGTGGTGGAGCTATGGGTGTAGATGGTCAGGCACATTTTGGAGCAGGGTATGACAATACGATTGCTGTAATGCCATGTGGCTTAGATATCCGTTATCCGGCGACACATCGAGATATGTTTACGCAGATCGAGAAGAAAGGGCTACTGCTGAGTCAATACGAAGAGGGTATCAAAGCAGCTAACTGGACCTTTGTGGTACGTAATGAGATGGTAGTTGCCCTTGGTGATGTTCTCATTGTTGCTGAGGCACTACGTGAGAGTGGTTCAATGCGAAGTGTAGCGTATGCTCAAAAGATGGGTAAGAAGATCTATACCTTCCCTCATAGAGTAGGGGAAAGTGATGGGACGATGGACTTAGTAAAGGCGGGTGAAGCTGAAGTCATTTATGACATAGATGCCTTTGTCTCACAGTATGGTCAACAAAAGGCGATTGAAGATGACCCTTTTCTTCTCTATTGTCAGGCAAACCCTAGCTATGAAAAAGTGTTGCAGGAGTATGGTGAACAACTGTCTATGTACGAACTAGAGGGGAAAATAAAAGTCGATAATGGCAGAGTAACGGTTCTTTAGAGAATTAGCATCGCATCGCCATAAGAGTAGAAACGGTACTTCTCTTTGATGGCTTCTTCATAAAGTTCATGGGTCTTTTCTACACCAACAAATGAAGCTACTAGCATCAAGAGTGTAGACTGTGGTAGGTGAAAGTTGGTGAGAAGGTGATTGACACGGAGAGGCTTGTTTCCTGGATGTAAAAAGAGATTGGCCTCTCCTGACAACTGTTCAAGATGACGGGCATGAAACTCTATGGTACGGGTAGATGTTGTGCCAACACAGAGCAAGGGTTTATCACTATCAAAGAGTGCTTTTGCCTCGTCTGAGATCTTGTAGTACTCAGAGTGCATAGGGTGATCAGTAATGATCTCACTGTCAACAGGCTTGAATGTACCGGCACCAACATGTAAGGTCACAGAGGCGTTGTCATGCTTCTCACAGAGTCTATCAAACTGCTCCGTGGTAAAGTGAAGTGAAGCAGTCGGTGCTGCTACCGCGCCCTCATACTTAGCAAAGACACTTTGATAATCATCTTCATCGATCTGCTCATCTTCGCGGTTCATGTAGGGCGGTAGTGGGATGTGCCCTTGCTTGTCGATAATAGGCAGGATCTCTTCAAAACGAAGTAAGCTAGTGTCTTGAAAGAAGTTAACATCACGACTACCATCTTCATGGAGCTTGATGACTTTAGCGCTAAATCCATCTTCAAAACTAATCGTAGTATCTACTTTAACCTTACCGCGTATATAGACATTAACGTTGTGTGCATCAAGAGGTCTGTTGATGAGTAGTTCAAGTTTTCCACCACTTGGTTTATGGCCATAAAGACGAGCTTTAATTACCTTTGTGTCATTGAAGATGATGGCACACTCTTGGGGTAAAAAAGATTCTAAGGCATCAAAGCGAGCATGCGTTATGGTGTCTGTAGCCCGCTCATAGACTAAGAGACGGGCATGGTCTCTAGGTTCGACAGGGTGGGTGGCTATGAGCTCTTGAGGGAGCGTGAAGTCATAACTACTTGTTTTTAGGGGATCGGTCTGCATCGTCGTCTTCAATGCCAAGTGCATCTTTTAAGATCGCAACACCATCTTCGGCGCTCTCTATATCTTCAGTATCGTCATCATCAGCCGGGTTGACCATCTTGACCAGTAAGATCGAGACACCATAGAGTAAGATAAGCTGACCAGCCATAAGGAGCTGTGTTAAAACATCTGGTGGTGTTAACAGCGCTGCTACAATAAATATAATGATCACAGCATATTTGAAAAAAGCGATCATCTGCTTGTCATCAACAAGACCAAGTAGCCCTAAAAAGTAGGCAAAAACTGGAAGCTCAAAGGCAAGACCAAAACCAAACATGATCTTGG
>JAJRVE010000026.1 GCA_024277445.1 Campylobacterales bacterium | reverse complement strand
GACTAAAAGTGGAGTACGTGTTAAGTTGACAAATGAAGATCAGGAACTTTGTGGTGACTTTAAATTAAAGTGGTCTGATAAAGCTGATTAAGCGTTCTTTTTAGTCGCCCAAAAGTCAAAAAAGTTAAACCATTGGTAAGGGTATTCTCTCACCACTTTATCTAAAAATGTAGCATACTGTTGTGCAAGGTCTGGTAACTTTTCGCTCTTTGTTTCTTTATCTGATGTGATGACATCGGAAAATTCTATCTTGATCTTTTGATCGCCTGTACGAACGATATCACAACCAAGTATAGGGGCTTTTCGCATAAGTGCTATCTCAAACCCACCACTATGCAGTAGCGTCTTACGTCCTAAAAAGTCTACTTCTACTGTTTTTTCTAGCTCTTTTACTCTATCGACCATGATGATAACGATCTCATTGTTTTGAAGTGCTCGGGCGATATCAAGCATGGCTTGCATGCCATTTTTAAGACTAATAATATTAATGCGTTTGTTCGCTTGTTTATTGCTCTCTAGTTTCTGTAGGTTTTCATCGATAGCTTCATCACCAATAATATTGAGTGTGATGTCATAGGTCTGAAAGATCTTGAAGCTTTGTGCCCAATTTCCATGATGTGAAAAGATGAGCATCCCACCTGTTTTTTGTAAGGCTTCAAAAGCTTCAACATTGATACGTTCTACTTCCACTGTACTCTCTTGCATCCCCTCTTTAGCAATAAAACGATCAAAGATGTTGAGTGAAAAAGCATACAGATGTTTAAAGTAAGAACTAAAGTTGACGGGGACACCTACTGCTTTATAATAGTTCTCTAAAAACAGGCGATTTTTGTGGGTGATGAGGGCATAAAAGAGGGCAACGAAGTAGACCAAACCTTTAGCGGCTTTATAGCCAAAAATGTTGTATAAAGCGATGATAAGCTTGATGCCCAGAGGGCTACCACGATAGGTTGACATAGTGCTCCTGGAGATGCGCTTGTTACGCTTGTGTACTTGGGTCTAAACCTGTTAGTGCTTTGTAGGTGGCGTTAACCGCTTCTGTAGGTGAGGTGACAAACATGTTCTTAGTGTCCCAAACATAGCCACTTAAGACAGAGACGACTTTACTTTCAATCTTCATCGACCCCGGTGCTTTAGAGAAAAGGATTCCTTGAAGACGACCATCGTACCAAGCTTCCACATACTCTCTAAAGACATCGACACCTATCATCATGTAGTCTTGGTAATCAACTTGCCAGTCTACTCTCTCACCCTTAAGCTCTTTAATGGTTAACTCAGCTGCTTTTGAACCTGACTCTAAGGCAAGTGTGACGCCTGAGGAAAAGACTGGGTCTAAGAACTCAGTAGCATTACCTACCATGACAAAGTTATCACCGAACATACGAGAAACATTAGAAGAGTACCCACCGATGTAGCCCACTTCATTAATACGTGTGGCATTGGCATAACGCACTTTAGCGGTAGGATCGTTGTAGACGATGTGCTCCCAAAACTGCTCTTGGGTCATGTCGAATGATTTGAAATACTCTTCTGTACAGACGATACCGACCGAAGTAACCGTAGGACTTAGTGGGATGTTCCAGATCCAAGCGTCATTGTCACCCACGATGTCAACATAGATGTATCCATCCGTGCCATCTGTGTGGCGGATGTCATTTTCAACACGACAGAAGATGGCGTTACGAAGTTTAAGACCAGAGGCAGTATCAAGACCTAAAAGACGAGGAAGTACACGACCATAACCAGAAGCATCGATCACTTTTCTAGCATGGTATTTCTCTTCACTGCCGTCTTTATGGATCACCGTGACAACATTGGCATCTTCATCATACGCAGTAACCTCAGACTCCATCGTGACATTAGCACCAAAGCCTTTTGCTTGTTCCAAAAGAAGGTTGTCAAAGACCTCTCGACGAACTTGAAATGAGCTGTTAAATTTTTGTCCCATGTTGTTTTTAAAGTGCACAACTTTGAGATCTCCCTGCTCATTTTGAAAGGCAACCCCACCTTTAAACTGAAAACCAGCATTCTCAACAGCTTCAAGCATGTTGGCATCTTCAAGGAGTTCGTTACAACGAGGTAGCAATGATTCACCAATGACAAAACGTGGAAACTTTACTTTTTCTACAAGTTCTACACTATAACCTGCCTGAACAAGTTTAGCCGCTGCCATCGATCCGGCAGGTCCACCGCCAATAATAAATACATCACACTCTGTCATATCTTAACCTTTGAGAGAAAAATAATTGTTAAGGGCACCTCTAAAAACCCTAGTCATCCTCAGAGGGAAGAAAAAGAGATGAGATCGTGAAGAACTTTTCTTGAGTCATAGCCAAAGCTACGACGATAGAAAATTCTTTGCGAGATCGCTCTTTTTCTCTCTCCCTTCGGGCACTAGAGAGGAGCACACACTCGGCGTTGCCTTTTTTTGTCTTAGCTATGGCTAGGACTGCAAAAAGTCGCCTTGATTGTGAACTCCTCTCTAGTGCTGAGGATAACTAGGGTTTTTAGAGGTGCCCTTAAGATTATAACAAAGATTATGTATGTTATAACTTTATATAAAGCGAATAAAGCGCCTCTTTGCTATAATCTTATTAATTTATTAGAGAGTACTATTTTGAACAAAACTTGTATTGTTATCCCTGTTTACAACAACCCTGACACCATTGAAGATGTTGTCTATGCAGCGCTGAAAACTAAAAGTACCGTAATCGTCGTAGATGACGGGTCTGAGCCGAGTGTGATGTTGAATATAGATGAAGATGAGTCACTACACCTACTTCGTCATACACCAAATCAAGGTAAAGGCGAGGCCATCTTAACAGGAGGAAACAAGGCCAAAGAACTTGGGTTCCACTCCTTTTTTATTGTTGATGGTGATGGTCAACACTACCCCTATGAGATCGAGAACTTCATTGGTAAAGATCTTGAACAGTGCATTGTCATCGGGTGTCGTAAGTTTGGTGAGAATGTGCCGGGCTCTTCTAAGTTTGGACGTAAGTTTAGTAACTTCTGGATCTGGACAGAGACGGGACTGCATCTTGATGATACGCAGTCTGGTTTTCGCTCGTATCCTGTGAGTGTGTTAGCGCTTCCTATAGAGAAACGCCGCTATGATTTTGAGATCGAGATCTTAGTGCGACATGCTTGGAGTGGTGGCTGTATCGAAGAAGTCGAGATCGAAGTTTACTACCCAAAACCAGAAGAGCGCATTAGCCATTTTGATGCTTTAACAGACAATGTACGTCTTAGTAAACTCCATTCAAGACTCTTTTTTAAAAATATGCTGCGACTTATAGGCATCAAATAACCTTATTTCAGTCGATATATGGGGTTGAAGTGCTAAAATACAAAAAATATTTCTAACTGTTATTATAGATACAGTTTACAGGGAAAATAGATGTCCATTAAAATCAACGCACAACATATCGATTATCAAGAACTTTGTCACACACAAAAAGTAGAAGTATCTGAAGAGGCTTCTTTTCGTAAAAAGATCACAGATTCTCATGCCTTTTTGCTCGAAGAGATCTCTACTGGTAAGCCAATCTACGGTGTAACAACAGGTTATGGTGAAGCGGGTACAAACTACTCTGCATTTGAGCAGGCTAAAGAGCTTCAAAAAAACCTTTTTAGATTTCACGGTTGTGGTATTGGTGAAGACCTGACACATGACGAATGTAAACGTATTTTGTTGATCCGTTTGACAAGTCTTTCTAAAGGATACTCAGGTATTACTGTTCACCTTCTTGATCGTTTGGCATACTTTTTTAACAATGACATCATTCCTGTTATCCCTTCTCAAGGTTCTGTAGGTGCAAGTGGTGACTTGACCCCACTCTCATACATTGCAGCTGCCATCGTTGGTGAGCGTGAAGTGTACTACAAGGGTGAGATCCGTAGCAGTGCTGATGTTTATAAAGAGCTTGACATCGAGCCTTATGAACTTGAGCCTAAAGAAGCTCTAGCAATTATGAATGGTACGGCTTCTATGAGTGGTATCGCACTGATTGCGATGGAGAAGTTTGAGAACTGGTTACATACGTATGAGAGTTTTATTGCAGGTCTCTTTGAGATGATGCATGCTGATGGTACACCACTTCAGCCTCTCGTTCACGAAGTCAAGCCTTTTGAAGGCCAGATCCGTTGTGCGGCGCAGTTGGCGAAAAAACTTGAGGGTTCTGACATCGTTCAGGCTCAAGATGAGCGTTATGAGAAGTTCTTCCATGATGATAACCTTTGTATCCAAGACAAGTACTCTATCCGTTGTACACCACAGGTTCTTGGTATCGTTTGGGACAACCTTGAGATGTCTAAGAAGTGGGTTGAGACAGAGTGTAATGCGGTTAATGACAACCCGATTATTGATGGTGAGTTTAAAAAGATCTATACTTCTGGAAACTTCTATGGGGGTTATGTCGCCCACGCGATGGACACACTAAAGATCTGTTCTGCCAACGCTGCTGACCTTCTTGACAAGCAGTTCTCTTTGCTTGTTGATCACAAGTTTAACCGTGGTATTGGTGAAAACCTTAAACTTTCTGACAAGCCACACCACCACGGTTTTAAAGCGATGCAGATCTCTTTGAGCTCATTGAGCGCAGATGTGATGATGAACATCATGCCAGCTTCTGTTTTCTCTCGTCCTACAGAGTCTCTTAACCAAGATAAAGTAAGTATGGGAACAACAGCAGCACTTAACTTCAAACGTACACTTCCAGACCTTGACAACATGCTAGCAATCGCCTTTATGGGGCTTGCCCAAGCGGTTGACATTCGTGGTCATGAGGGTATCTCTCCACAACTTGAAAACATCTATCGTAAGGTACGTGCGATCGTGCCACCATTGATGGAAGATCGTCGTATGGACAAAGAGATCCGTAAGGTCGTTGCACTGATCAACAGTGGTGAGTTGGCATAATGAGTGAAAAACGTGTTTTAGTCACAGGTGCCACAGGTGCTATCGGGGAAGCTTGTATTAGAGCCTTTGCTGAGGCGGGGTACTTTGTTTACATACACTACCGTTCTCATAAAGAGAAAGCCGAGGCTCTTTTAGCTGAGGTCGGTGGCAAGGGTGAGACACTCTATTGTGATGTGAGTGACAAAGCAAGTGTTAAAGAAGCCTTTAGCGAACTTGACCTTGACGTCCTTGTGAACAATGCAGGTATCACTAAGGACAACCTTTTCTTCTGGATGAAAGATGAAGAGTGGGAAGATGTCGTCAGTACTAACCTTAACAGCATGTTCTATGTCACGAAGGCGGTCTCTGAAAAGATGATCTCCAAAAAAAACTGCGCCATTATCAACATGTCTTCGGTCTCTGGTATTGCAGGTAATGTTGCACAGACAAACTACTCTGCGACCAAGGGTGCAATCATCGCCTTTACGAAAGCTTTAGCACTTGAGATGGGACGTTACAAGATCCGTGTTAACTGTGTGGCACCGGGTCTTATAGAGTCAGAGATGACGGAAGAGTTACCGCTTAAAGAGATGAAAAAGGCTATTCCGCTTCGTCGCATCGGTAAACCTGAAGAGGTCGCTGAGGTGGTCTTTTTCTTAGCTGACAAAGCAACTTATATTACTGCTGAAACGATTAATATCAGCGGTGGAATGGTGAGGTAGAAGATGAATACGCGTCGTGTTGTAATTACGGGTGTGGGTGTTCTATCGCCACTTGGTAACGATATGCAAGCACTTCAAGAGGGCTTAGAGTCCTCACGAAGTGGTGTCGTGCATGTTGAATCATGGTCAGAGTATAAAGATTTCAATACTCGTGTCTGTGGCCTTGTACAGTGGGATGACTATAAAGTGATCCCCCGTAAAAGCCGTCGGTCTATGGGACGTGTGGCCATTATGGCAGCTAAGACCATGCAAGATGCGGTGGCAGATGCAGGTCTAAGTGAAGAGCAGATCTCTAACCCACGTACGGGCATCAGTTTTGGCTCAACAATGGGTTCGGATGCAGCGCTTTTTGACTCCATCGGTACCATTGCCAAAGAGAAGACCTTTATCGGTCAAAACTCCATGAGCTTTTTACAGTTTATGAGTCACACCGTTGCGGCAAACATCGCTGCGATGTTTAAGATCCGTGGACGTAATATCCCTGCTTGTTCTGCCTGTACCTCTTCGTCAATGGCGATTGGTATTGG
>JAJRVE010000025.1 GCA_024277445.1 Campylobacterales bacterium | reverse complement strand
GACCTGTCTCTTTATAGATCACAACCAGCGACCAACCAGCAATATTTCCTATACTTGTTTCTATACCTTCATTCGCAGTGATATTAGCAATAGTCACTGTATGTTGACCACCACTAAGGTTTTGATCTTGAAATAGACTTGTAACATCTTTATATGCCGCATAATAACCACCACGAGTACCAAATGCAGTATCGTAAAAGAATGTACTTGCTTTTACATCAATATAATTATTAGTATCGATTTTTAGTTTTAACTTATTACCATCTGTAGCTGTCAAATCAACACTAGTAGAAGTAGTAATATATAAAAATTTGTAGGAATTCCCATCTACTTCAGCTCTCCTTTGATCATCTGCATAATTGTTAATAGCACCTTGCCAAAACAGACCTGCCCAAAGAATTCCACCTCCGTTTGAAATGTTGCTATCATACGTATTTAGCGGTAATGTAAAGTTAGAAGAAGATGAATTCCATGTACTACTATCACTGTCAATATCTAAATACTTACTCTTATAATTATTGTCATTATATGCAGTATCTGATTGACATGCTCCGCTAAAAGGACCATCTCCAGTATATGCAGCGGTACTATTTGTAATACATTCTATTGTATTACCAGCGATACTGTAATTTCCTATTATGTTACGTGTAGCAGGGGGATTAACTAAATAAAAGTCATGAAGACCAGCAATAAAATCAGTGGCATCTGATATAGTTATAGTAACTGTTCCTGTTGATGTTTGATTGTTAATATCTCTAATAGTATAAGTGAAACTATCGGTACCGCTATATCCCGCAATTGGTGTATAAGTAAAAGTTCCGTCAGCCGCTATAGTACTCAAGGTACCATGACTCACCCCTGTCTGGCTTATCACTACTATACTCGGACCAGTATCATTTATTAAAACATTATCTGACAATGCACTACCAATAGATGTACTATATGCATCATCAGTAGCATTTGCTACATTTGGTGTAAATGTTACAATAAACTCAAAAGTACCTAAATCAGAACCCAAATAATTATATAAAAACAACTTATAAGTTTGACCTGCGGATACTGTAATTGTCATAGCTACATCATTATCATAACTATTGTCATTTGTCAGCATTTGCGAACAATTATTTGTATAAATTCTACCATCAATATCCACTGTTGCCCCAGTAGTTGTAATTGTCAATACCCCATCAGATGGGACTGTAGTTTTATAATAATAGTTAGAGTTGTTGTTAAGGACAATGTGATTTGTAGTATTTACATTAACGTTTTTTGCCGTATTACAGCTATCTCCTACTGCTGCATACATTGGCGTCAATATTGAACTAATTGTTAGCAAAACTATATACATAAATATATTTTTCATAATTTCCTCTTTTATTTGTACTTTACTAATCATCGTATAAATACCCTTTGATTATTATTAAAAATAATGTAACCGTTCATTAACAAAAAATAAGGGGTCAGGTGAACCCTACCCTTTTTTACGATATACTAATCTAAAATAAGGGGTCAGGTGAACCCTACCCTTTTTTACGATATACTAATCTACAACAATAAACCAAATGGCCAAAGGAATTATCATGCCAAGACGCCCAAGGATCGATATTGTAGGTACCTATCATCTCGTTAATCGTGGTGTAGACAGGCGCGTTACTTTCAAAGATCATGATGATTTTACTTACTTTTTGAACTTATTGTGTGCTGCTTCTAAGATTTATGGTATACGTGTGCATAGTTATGTGCTGATGAGCAATCATTATCATCTACTTGTTGAAACAACGCAAGAGAATTTGTCAAAGTATATGAAACATATTAATGCCTCTTACTCCATCTACTTTAACAAACGCCATAAGCGTACAGGACACCTTTGGCAAGGAAGGTTTAAATCGTGGTTCGTCACTAATGAAGCCTACTTGTATGCGTTAATAGCTTACATAGAGTATAACCCTATCAAGGCGCACATGACTCAAACAATAGGAGAGTACAAGTACAGCTCTTCTTTTGCCTTTAGTGGGAAAGAAGAGGCTATAACGTGTTTGAAAGAGTCTATTGTGTTTGAGATGTATAACGATATCAAAGAGAGACTGGAATTTATAGCGTTTGCACATGATGAAAGAGTCCTCGATGAGATAAAAAAAGCTTCCAACCTTGTCGTCACGTCCATTAAAGAAAAAAAGATAGATGCTGCAAAAATAAAAAGTGAGTTCCATAAAGCCAAGACGATACAAGAACGTAATCACATTATTGTTGAGGCCAATAGAAATGGTGTCTCCCAGCATAAACTCGCAACGATTGTTGGGTTGTCTCAATCTCAGATCAATAGAATTGTACAGAAAAATAGAGGGTAGGGTTCACCTGACACTAGTACACTCAGTGTTCTTCAAATCAGCTGAGATACGAGGTAATCCCTATACTCATGATTCTTATACTCACTTACCTCGCACTACCTTCAAGCTACTATCTCAATAATACCTGTCTTATTTTCTTCTATAATTTCACAGATCTTATTTTGATACTTTATTAATACCTCTTGCGCTGCTGACACTCTGCTGTTACCAACTCTTAACCAGATGATATGTGGAGGAAAATCATACAGAGTACATATGTCATTAAAGTCCGAGTCTTTAGTGACCAATGTGTATCCATTTGCTTTGGCATATTGCCATACATCCATGTCACCTGAGCTATCTAAACCGAGGGAAGCAACATGTAGTGATTCTGGATAAATCTCTTGTAGCCTCGAGACCAAGCGATAGGATAAGTTTTGATCAAAAAGTAATTTTATGCACATATAGAAAGTTTATGCTCTTTTTGTGCAGCATAAGATAAGACTGCATAGATATCATCTTCTTTTAATTGGGGAAAATCCGCAAGAATTTCATTAAACTTCATACCATCTGACAACATTTCAAGAATATCATATACAGTAATTCTCAGGCCGCGGATAATAGGCTTACCTGATCTTATGTTTGGATCAATTGTAATTATATTTTGATAATTTTGCATGTTATCCCTTTTCGATATTTACTTATTATATCACATGAAAGTACTATTTTTTGAAGGAACAACAGGTAGTTGTCTCTCGAGCTTAGTGGGACGAGGTTATCCCTATAGGCATCCTTCATACAAAACACTATAAGTATACTAAACAATTAGGCATTACGTCGTCCCGGACTAGATACGGGATCCAAAGCTAATGGGGTTGTGGAGTCTACATTTAGTTGACTTTAGGCACTACTCTTGCTTAAAATTACCAAGAAAATATTGCGACATAAATTAGCGTAATATTAGTTAAGTATGGACGTATATAAAATTGACTACATTAAGAAGAGAAGATCACGCAAGAAGTTGCGTGATAAGAAGAGTTAAAAGAGTTGTTTAGTACTCGCCCGTGAACTTAAAGACGATGGCTGCATAACCCTCATAAGCGTTAGAAATCGCAACAACATCATCAGCTGCAAAAATATACTTAGTGCGAGCACCAAGCTCAATACCTAGGTTATCAATAATATCAATGTTTACACCTGCTTGTGCACCTATGTACCCATCTTTGTTTGTATGTTGAACAGAAGGAGTCGTTGCAGTTATAGCATCTTTTTGAAATTTTGAGTAGATACCACCACCATTAAGACCCATAAAAATATTAAAATGTTCGCCTGCACGGATAAGGTAATCTATCTGCACACCTAAAGAAGCCGCTTTAGATGAATCATAGTCACTTGCATTCAGCATATAGTATCTTCCCTCTAAAAAGAGACGATAGAACTTTGACTCACCACCTAATTTTAAAGCTACAGAGCCTGCACCTGTACTATCATCAAGTGCAATAGTTGATGCATTTTGATTTTTCAAGCTTAGAGATCCACCTGAACCTTCAATTGCGATCAAACCTTTTGCATCCCACTCATTTGAAAAGTAATTTTCTCCTGCACTTACAGTAACACTAGCAAGCAATAACGCTGAACTCAATACTTTTTTCATCATTTCTAACCCTTTTCATTTTTAGGTATTTGTAAAGTACCCTTCATATGCAACTGATTATACCGCCTTCGGTTTTAACTATTCTTAAAAGTAATATAAAAACTGACTATATTGTGATTAATGATGCTTTTTCGTAAATAAAAGGAAATTCTCTCTACTTTTGCACCATATTGTTGGCAACAACAACAGCCGAACTAAAGGCCCACTGAAAGTTGTAGCCACCAAGCTCACCGGTAACATCTAAGACCTCACCTGCAAAGTATAGGTTTTCGACTATGTTACTTTCTAATGTCCAACTGTTTATAGTGTCTGTTTTCACACCACCTTTACACACTTCGGCTTGCGCAAAACCATAGGTTCCTGCTGGTGAGAGCTTATAGTGGTGAAAAGCTTTTTCCAATGTGTTAAGCTCTTCTGCTTTATAGCTAGCACACGGTTTGTCTTTGATTTGGAGGACTTCTAAGAGTGCTTGTGTGAACCGTTTTGGTAGGCTTAAGGCTGTGGAGAGAAGCTTACGGTTGTTGTGCATTACTTCTTTAATGGACGTGTAGGGTAAAAAGTTTATCTCAACTTCACCTTTGGACCAATAGAGTGAAGTACTTAGAACAACAGGTCCACTCAACCCACGATGCGTAAGGAGGATGTCTTCACTCAGTACCTTTCCTTCCACTGTGATCTCTGCTGGGAAGCTGATGCCACTAAGCTCTTTCATCCAAAACGCTTGAGGTTGCAGTGTCAGACCGGCTAATGCTGGCATGAATGGCTTACTACTATGGTCTAACTGTTCTGCTAACGTGACACCTATGTCCGTCGCCCCAACTGAAGCATAACTTTTAGCTCCTGTCGCGATCACTAACTTTTTAGCGCGGTGTGTCCCTTTACTAGTGGTAACGCTAAAATAAGCCTTTCCATCTATGTTTACCTTAGTGAGACTCTTTATGGTGTGGTTATAGTGGTAGTGGCTTTTTTGACTTGCACTCGCTAAGATAGAGATGATCTCATCTGAACTTTTGGGACAGAAGTAATACTGCTCTTTACGTATAACCGGTTTTAGCCCTCTGTTTGCAAGCCATGTAAGAAGATCATCTTTTGAAAACTGGGCAAATACAGACTCTATAAGCTGTTCATCGCCCATGTAGTTACTTGCAGTGACATTGACGTTAGTGATGTTACATTTACCACCACCCGAGATCTTGAGCTTCTTCCCTGCTCGCTCATTACCCTCGATGACTAAAACACTCAGATCACTTTGTTCATTGAGTTGCGCAGCACACATCATCCCACTTGCCCCTGCTCCGAGGATCATTACGTCATATATGGTCTTACTCAAAAGGTCTCATCTTTTAACATTTAAACTGCTGCCCTAAATTCTAAATCCTCATTAATGTAGAGGGGACGTATCACTTTTTTGACACCATGACCACTGTTCACCTCTTTTGTAATATTAATCAACTCATATTTAACTAAGAGCTCCAAGTCTTTGTTTAACGAAGATGGACTTTTGTTTAAATCGTTTAGGATGTCTGAGTAGTAGGCACTGTCTTTTTCTCTTAGGTATTTTATCAATGCCGTTCGGCTTGGTTTTAAAATCTTGCCAAGATCATCAATTTCCATCCAAATAGCATGTTTTGGTGTAACCGCTCTATTTTCATCGATCTCCTTTGCTGTTTGCAATGCCGAATCAAAAAAGTCATCTAGACTTCCGCTTGTAATATTAATCATGGACAAACTCCTTTATATCTTCTCTAAACTTCTTAACCTGATCTTGATAACTTATGAAATCATCAAGTTCTACTATCTTTCCAAAGTAATGTTTATGATGAAAGTCATGGGCATTGTCATAGCCTAAGACTCTCCCATTATCTTGTGCATAGATATTTTGATTGATGTAGACCATGTTGTATTTAACAACAAGTCCCTCCGATTCCCAAGCCTCAAACTTAATAATACCACCGCCTAAGGCAATAGGAATGATATACTTTTCATCAATTACTTTGAGATATGTTTTCTTTATCATACACCAATGATATCAGATATATCTATTTTTGTAAAGCTGTTATTTCTCTCAAAAAAGCTATGTTATAATTACGCCAATAATTTAAGGATTTTTATGAGCAACAAACTACACATCGTCTCACTTGGATGTAACAAAAACTTGGTTGACACTGAGGTGATGCTTGGTCGTCTTAAAGCGTATGAGATGACAGACGATTCTAGCGAGGCCGATGTTATCATCGTCAATACTTGCGGCTTTATCGATGCGGCAAAAGAGGAGTCCATCAACACGGTACTTAATCTGCATGACAAACGTAAAGAGGACTCCATGTTAGTGATGGCGGGGTGTATGAGTGAGCGTTACAGTGAAGAGCTCTCAAAAGAGTTAACCGAAGTAGACATCTTTACCGGTGTGGGTGACTATGCGAACATCGACAAGCTTTTGGCTGAAAAAGAGAGCCGTTTTACCGAACAGGTCTACCTCATCGATGGTGAAGAGCGTGTGGTGACGGGTTCTACCTACCATGCTTACATCAAGATCTCTGAAGGGTGTAACCAGACCTGTTCGTTTTGTGCTATCCCTTCGTTTAAAGGTAAGCTCAACTCACGTAACCTAGATAGCATTGCTAAAGAGGTTGAAGGACTTGTAAAACAAGGCTATTATGACTTTAGTTTTATCTCCCAAGACTCTAGCTCATTTCTACGTGATCAAAATGTTAAAGATGGACTGATCCACCTCATAAAGCGTATTGAACTGATAGATGGGGTAAAAAGTGCCCGTATCTTGTACCTTTATCCAAGTACGACAAGTATGAAACTTCTCCAAGAGATCGCGAAGTCACCACTCTTTCACAACTACTTCGACATGCCGATCCAGCACATCAATGATGAGATGCTTCGTATGATGAAACGTGGTTTTGGTAAGGAGAAGACCCTAGAGCAACTCAACTACATGCGTTCACTGCCGAACTCTTTTGTACGTACGACCTTTATCGTGGGGCACCCTGGTGAGACAGAAGCGATGTTTGAAGAGCTTTGTGACTTTGTTCGTGACTTTGGTTTTGACAGAGCGAACGTCTTTGGTTATTCAGATGAAGAGGGAACCTCTGCCTTTGACGTTGCCGAGAAACTTCCACAAGATCTCATCGACGAACGTGCTGAGATCCTTGGTGCTATCATTGAAGAAGCTGAGCTTAAACTACTTCAAAACGAAGTAGGAAAAGAGATCGAGCTTATCATTGACGGTGAGAGTGATGAACATGAGTTTCTGCTCTCTGCACGAAAAACTATCTGGGCACCAGAGATCGATGGTGAGATCTATGTTAATGATAAAAGCATTGACGAAGAGTTCGAATTTGGCGTCATCTATAAGGCTAAAGTCACCGACCTAGTCGGTAAGATCTTAACTGCTACGGTAACTGGTCGCGCATAAGCGATGCTTCTTCCTGCTACCCTTCTCCAACTTCAAGCATCTAAAAACTTACTTGCTTTTTCAGGAGGGGTGGACTCTTCTGCTCTCTTTTTTTTACTACTAGAGAAGAATATACCCTTTGATATCGCTATTGTGAACTATCAGACCCGTCAGCAGTCTGATGAAGAAGTTCTATACGCACAATCCTTGGCTAAAAAGTATCATAAGCAATGTCATTTACTCACGACTACCCTCCCTGAAGCGAACTACGAAGCAGCTGCTCGCACTCTGCGTTATGACTTTTTTGAACAATGTATCCAAGAACATGCTTATGAAAACCTCATCACTGCCCATCAGTTAGATGATCGTTTAGAGTGGCTGTTGATGCAGCTGAGTAAGGGTGCTGGTCTATACGAGTTACTGGGTTCGCAAGCCGTAGAAGAGCGAGATGGCTACAGCCTCGTTCGTCCACTACTTGAAACTACTAAGAGCGAGATCAGAACATACCTGCATAACAACAACATCCACTATTTCGAAGACGAAAGTAATGACGATGAAAAACACAAACGTAACTTTTTTCGTCATAACCTAGCCACACCACTGCTTGAGAAATACAGCAGTGGTATCAAGAAGAGTTTCACGTATCTCAATGAAGATCTAAATGCCTTACATCAGCAACCAAGTAAAGTGGAAAATGTAGATGCACTCTACTATTTTAACTGTGATTCACGAAGAAGTGCCATTATCACTGTGGACAGAGTGTTAAAAGAGCTTGGTTTTTTAATGCGCCAAGGAGACAAGGAAGCTTTGAAAGAGAGTGAAGAGCATGTTGTTGGGCGAAAGTATGTTGTCACGTTTCAAGAGAACTTCTGCTTTGTAGCACCCTATCTTACAAGCGAGATGCCAAAAGTATTTAAAGAGGCGTGTCGTGTTTTAAAAGTACCTCAAAAACTACGACCCTATCTTTTTGAAAACAGTGAAGCTTTTGACGTTGTGAAGTCTCTGTTAACAAAAAGCTAATATCTACTACCTTTTCGTATAGACCTTCAGAGCAAAATGTGCTTCGATGCCATCATTAACCCCTTTAAACTTCTCCGTTCCTTCAAGTTCAGCAACCCAAACAAATGCATTAAGCGCGTCTATAAAAGCATAATATTCTGCAGGGGTGTTGATGCTAACCTTGATCTCAAGCACATCGGTTTGAAGGTCATCTTCGTATTCACTGGTAATACTTCGCAATGAAAACTTTTTAAAGTGCTGTTGTAGATACAACTCAAAATTCTCTTCGTCAAAATGACGTTGCAAGGCTAGGTCAATGCTCTTTTCACGCTCTTGGAGTGCTTGAAGCTTGGTGTAGGTCAGATCAAACTGTTTCTCATCACGTTTAAGTTCTTGCTGCTTTTGTTTTATCTCTATCTGCAAGGCACGATAGGCTTTGAGTTTAGGCGTAAAGACAAAAAAGCCAAAAATGACCACCACACTCAGTAGAAGAAAAAGTAGAACAATAAATCCAAAAGAGGCTAGTTTATTCATCACTTCACATCCACAATAGAGATATTACTAAAGGTGTACCCACCCTCTTTACTCTTTTTGAACTGGGTTGAACTTCGTTTAAAAAGTGACTTCAAAGAGCGTTCAAAACCATTTTTAAACTGCTTTATACTGTTAGTCTTACCTTTAAGACGAAGTGTTCCACCACGAAACTCAGCTAAGGTCAACACAACATCCTCAGGTACTAAGTCGAAGAAGTTTTTAACATTCTCTTTACGAAGGCGGTTGGTCGTGCTGACTGCTTCACGCATAACGTCTAAAGACTGTAGCCTGGAAAGTTCGTCATTCATCTTCTCTTGTTCTTGTACTAGTTCAGTGTGTTTAGTAACCAAACATGTCAACGTGCTTTGGCTTGAACTTATGATAGAGTTTAAAAAGAGCGAACTGCCCACCATTACTACTATTAAAATAGCCGAAGTCGCTAAGAGCCATTTGAGCTCTGCACCAAGGATCTTTTTTGGCTTAGGCGTGATAAAACTATGTTTCACACAAGCTCCTTTTCACTAAGAAGTACCAGTTCATGTGCTAGATCGATGTTCTGCTTATGCGCCTCAACAAACAACACCTCTTCCAGTTTGTTCTCTAGTGCGATGTCAAATCCCATCGTGTCTGCTATAAAAAGTTTCTCTATAAACATCGTCTCCTCAACCTTACGCTCATAAAAATCTTTGATCACTGCTTGTATCTTCTCGACATAAACAGTGATCATCTCCGTTTTTTCTACAAGTTGCAGTGGCTCTTGCATGATGACCTGTTCACTAAAAAGTATCACGCCCTCTTTTATGATTGCCGCAAATACACGTCTCTCTTCTAAAAGGAGGTAGAGTCCATCGTTACTCAACAGTGTCGCTTCATAAAAGTTATAGAGTAGTGAAAAGGGAGAGAAGATCAGGTCAAGACCAACCTCTTTAAAGGCTTGTTGACGTTCATATAGATCATCTTTACGTAGGTAGAGTTCAAACGCATTGGCAAGACGTATCGTCTCGACACTACTAAGGTCCTCTTCGCCATCATCTGCAAATAGCCCTTGTTCGCCTTCACTCTCCAAAAGTGCTACATAACTTAAAGCGCTCTCTCGCTTCATGCGCTTAATCGCTTCAAAAAGTTCGCCCTTTTGTTCAAAGTCTTGCGTATCAAAACGTTTTAATGTTTTAGCATTTTTACGTAGTTCGCCATAGAGTTGTGTTCCTGTCTCGGTTGGGATCAAGGTTATGTAGACCTTAGGGAGTAAAGCTTCAAGAAATTTCATCATCATCCTGACACATGGGGTGTGATTTTAAGTAGTTTTGCATCTTTACACTGCTGCCTAACTTCGTGTAGATCTGCGTCGTTGACATAGAGGCGTGGCCCAAAAGCTCACTCACATCGGCAATACGTGCATCGTTGTTTAACAAGGCCGTTGCATAAGAATGGCGCAGTTGATGTGGTGTCACTTTCAGACCTACCCTTTTAAAACACTTCGTTACCATATATCTTAGACTATTTTCACTTAAGCATGCCTCCTTGGACTCAAAGAGGTACTTTTTAGGCTTACTCTCATCCATATATCGGCGCATCAGCGTATAACTTGAGGCTAACATAGGAACATCACGACTTTTTTGTCCCTTACCCATCACCCTCACCCAGTCACTACTAATGTCGTTTAACATCAAAGAGCTCAGTTCAGAGATACGTAATCCCAATGTATAGAGAAGTGTCACCACCACCTTTTCATCCAAAGGAGCCTCAGCTAAAGCCTCTTTTATATGTGCATCACTGATAGGTTTAGGGAGTGAGGCAGGCACTTTGATGCTCTCGTCTGCTTTTAGTGAGACCTTTTCACCTTGGTCTTGTAAGTAGGTGGTGAAACTTCGTATAGTGGAGATCTTTTTGGAGATGGTCGTTGGTTTAAGGTGGGCGATATGAAGACGAAGGGGCATGAGGTTTAAGGTCGTATGACCGTTATTCTCTTCTTTCTCTAAAAGCCTAAAAGCCTCTATGAGCGCTTCATCATAACTTTTCAAAGTCAAGTCAGAGTAGCCTCTAAACTTCTCCAAATACTCCAAAAAATCTTTTTTATAAGCTTCTAGAGACTTTTTCATACTTAATAGTCGTGTTTCATCAGGTTCATTTTAATCGTCTTCTTGGCCTCTTCAACATTCATTAAGGTAAGGTCTAATGGTTCAGAAGCATAAAAGTCCAACTGGGTAAAAGGTTTAGCAATCGTAAACCTATCCCAACTGTTAAATTGCCAATAATTTTTTGGCACACAGGAAAGCGTTATAACCTTGGCATTAGTTTTTTGCGCCATTATAACAATACCCTCAGCAACGATCTCATGTCGTGGGCCCTTAGGACCATCTGGAGTAATGCCTATGTCCGTTCCACTTTTTAATGTTCTTATAGCATTGATCAGGACTTTAGCGCCTCCACGTGTCGTTGAGCCATGAAGAGTTCCTATGTTAAAAAAGGCGGTAATCTTTGCAATAATCATTCCATCAAAATGTTCACTGATAACTACTTTTGCATTAGGTTTATGGCGAAGTTTCAAATAAAGATAGGGAAGATAAAACAGATCACCATGCCAACACGCCACAATTATAGGTTCATCTGGAATATTTGTAGGTAGATGAAACCTTCGTCTGCTACTGTAATAAAAAAGACGTATAAGAAGCGCGCCAAGAGGTGGAAGCAGGATTAAAGAAAGTGAACGAAGCAGACGCTTACGCAAGTAACTCCCCTGTCAAGCTCATACGAGCGGCATCAGTGATCCTAACCTTTCTGATCTCTCCTAGAAGCTCTTCCGAACCTTCCACTTTGACTAAAAAGTTATTATCACTACGACCTGAGATAAACCCATCTGAACGTAAAAGTTCAAAATAGACCTCATGTGTTTTACCTACTTGCACACGCATCACCTCATCAACAACACCATCTTGGAAGGTCTGTAGTCGTAGTAGACGCTCAGATGCAACTTCACTATCTATGACATTGGTGTATTCTGCCGCTTCTGTATGCGGTCGTGGTGAGTACTTAAAACTAAACATCTGCTCAAACTTCACTGCTTTAGCGACCTTCATACTCTCTTCAAAGTCTGCATCACTCTCACCTGGGAAACCGACGATGATATCAGTGCTGATGCTCACCTCAGGTGACATAGCGCGTAGTTTCTCAATACGGTTTAAAAACCACTCTTGGGTATAACCGCGCTTCATCTCTTTTAAGATCTCAGTGGAACCACTCTGCAACGGCACGTGCATAGACTTGCAGATCTTGTCATTGGTTGCAAACTCTTCGATGAACTCATCATCCATATGCAGGGGGTGTGGGGAGGTAAAACGCACACGTTCTAAACCATCAACTTTACTCACCATACGAAGAAGCTCTGTAAAGTTAACTTTGTCGTGTTCGCCTGAAAAACGTCGTCCATAGTTGTTAACGTTTTGTCCGAGTAAAAAGACCTCTTTGGCACCGTTTGCCACTGACTTTTTGACTTCGTTGACGATCAACTCTGCTGGAATCGAGATCTCATCACCCCGTGTTTTTGGAACGATACAGAAGGTACAACTTTTATCACAGCCTATAGAGATGTTAATAAACGCTTTATAAGGAGATGAACGGAAGTCTTTAAAAGCGAAGTCAGATTCGTCATAGTTAATATCGATCTCAACTGACTTGTCTTTTTCCACCACTTCAGCGATCTTAGAGACATTACGTGCACCAAGTACAAAGTTGACATAGGGAGCGCGTTTGATGATATCTTTTCCGAGGTGAGAGGCAGTACAACCGGCAACACCGATCTTGGCACCCTCTTTCTTCTTTTTGTTGAAGAGACCTAGTTCTGAAAAGAGTTTGTGAACAGGGCGCTCACGCACAGAACAGGTGTTGATAATGATAAGGTCTGCCTCTGTAGAGTCGGTTGTTAACTCATAAGGCTCTTTAGCATTTAACTCAGCGATCATATGCTCGCTATCACGAACATTCATCTGACAACCGAGTGTCTCTATAAACAGTTTTTTTGGCATAGGTGTTGGGGTGCTTATAAGATGTGTACTTCGTACATATACTCATTATCAGCAAGACCATAACGCACCTCGCGCATGTAAAAACTTTTACCTTCATTTTCAAAATGATCTTGAAGTGCTAAAAGGTCTTTGTGAGAGTTGTCACGATCAAAGTAAAGGATCACTGTTCCCTCTTTTTTAACCATATCTTCTATCTTTTTAACGTCTGTTTTTTTAGCTTTTGACTTTACGTCAGTACGTGCAATTTTAAGTTCCATCACAATATCCTTGGCTTTTTCTAAAGATGCTCACATCTTTTATATTAATTGCATTATAGCTTTGTAAGGGTTAAATTTGGCATAAACAACATTCTATCCGCATATAAACACGAGAACATATCACTCTATTAGCCTTATTTACGACTATTGATGACTTCATAGAATAGGCAACTTTTTAAACTTCATTGCATCCTGATTTTACTTTTCAATGCCCTTTTTAACAAAATTAATCAGAGTAAAATCTATTTATGCTATAATTTTATCCTTCCTAGAAATGAATCACACAAACATCTTTTTTGGAACAAATAGCTGAATATTAATGGAGATAACCATGGAAAATGTATTAGATATTATTGACGCCCTTGCGCATGAAAAAGGACTTAGTCCAGAGAGTGTAAAGGTTGCACTACAAAACGCTTTTGTAAAAACTGCGCAGCGCCTTATTAATGAAGAGTTCGCCTTTGCTGCTGAGATCGATGAAGAGACTAAGCAGATCCGTGTCTACCAGACCATTACTGTTGTTGATGACTATGATGACGACAACCTCTACACCGAAGAAGGTGACGTCAACCAAGGTTACATCTCACTTTCGCGTGCGCGTGAAGAGGTTGATCCTGATGTTGATATTGGTGATGAGTTCCAGATCGAACATGACATCGAAAGCCATGGTCGTACTGCGGCGATGACACTCTACCGTGAGATCGAGTACCATGTACAGCGTCTTGTCGAAGATGAGCTTTACAACAAGTACAAAGAGAAGATCGGTACGATTGTTAACGGACGTGTTACACGTGTTGATGACAAGAACACGACTTACATCGAGATGGACGAAGTACGTGCTGTTCTTCCTATGAAGAGTCGTATTAAGGGTGAAGAGTTCTTTGTAGGTGATGTTGTGCGCGCGGTTGTTCGTCGTGTTAACATCGACAAGGTTAACGGGATCCAGATCGAGCTTTCACGTACCTCTCCTAAGTTCCTTGAGGGTCTTTTAGCCATTGAAGTTCCTGAGATCGGTGAAGGTGTTGTTATTGTTGAAAAAGCAGCACGTATCCCAGGTGAGCGTGCTAAGATCGCCCTTATCTCTATGCATCCACAAGTCGATCCTGTCGGCGCTACAGTTGGTGTTAAAGGGGTTCGTATTAACGCGGTGAGTGAAGAGTTGCTTGGTGAGAACATCGACTGTATTGAGTACACGACGGTTCCTGAACTTTTCATCGCGCGTGTTATGAGTCCTGCTATTATCAATGCAGTAAGTATTGAAGGCGAAGCAGACAACGAAGACAACCCACTTAAAGCGATCGTAACACTACCAGCAGACCAGAAGTCAAAAGCGATTGGTAAAAGCGGTATTAACATCCGTCTTGCTTCCATGTTAACAGGTTACGCGATTGAGCTTGTAGAACAAGAGGGTGGCGAGAGCAGTGAAGGTAGTAAAGTCGAAGAGAAGAAAGATGATGTCTCTTCACTTGAAGCACTGTTTGGTTAGGAAGCGCTCGCTTTTTAACACCACTTCAATCCATAGCTATCATAGGAGAAAACCTTAGTTTTCTCTCTTAGCGTATGGATTTAACTTCAACAACAACATATCCGCCAACATATTTCCTATCAATGTCAAAAATGCTGTAATGATCAAGATCCCCATAATCACAGGATAGTCCCGACTCAAAGCACTCAAGTAAAAGAGCTGACCCATCCCCTCTATACTAAAGATCGTCTCCAAGATCACACTACCCCCTATCAGACCAGGAAGTGAAAGGCCAAGCAGTGTCACAACGGGTGGGATAAGGTTTCTAAGAATGTAACGACGAAGTAAGATGTTCTCACTCAGTCCACGAGAACGAGCGAAGTAGTAGTAGTCACTCTTTAAGATCTCTAAAGTGAGTGAGCGAATGTAAACGATCATCGAACCCAAACTCACAAAGACCATCACCCCTATGGGCAGAACAAGGTGCCACGCCATATCACTATAGTAGGCAAAGCCCTCTTTCGCCTCGACCGAATGCAGTCCGGCTATGGGTAACCACTCTAACTCCACACTCAACAGTAACATCAATAAAAGTGCCAAGTAAAACGAAGGCATCGCAAAAGAGACAAGGGAGAGTTGACGAATGCCATAATCAAGCCACGATCCATGTGCACGTGCTGCTTTCACCCCTAAGTAGATGGAGATGACAAAGACCAAAACCATCGAAAGGATGTTAAGTAGCAAGGTGATAGGAAGCCGTTTAGCGATCTCATCACTCACCTCAGCACCACTCACAAAAGAGATGCCAAAGTTAAGCTGTGCCAAGTTAACTACCCAGTCGATGTACTGCCTATAAAGCGGTTTATCTAAACCATACACCGCTTTTAGCTGGGCGATGGCCTCTTCTGTCATGTTAGGGTTTAGCTCTCCTGCACCAAAAAAGCTGTTAGGCGCTGCGTGAATAGCTAAAAATGAGATGAGCGAGATAAGTAACAACATTAGTATGATGTAGCGTAGCTTCTTTACCAGCGTCATCATAAGGCTATTTTATTCCAAGTCAAGATGAAAATCCTCTCTTAAAAAGGCACCCAAGCCATAGAGAAACAGCCACAAGCCAACCAAAGGGATGAGAATAGTGTTAATGATAAAAACTGTTATCAATCTGACAATACTGTCCATACTCTCATTAAACGTCGCAATGACCTCTTGAACACTCTCTTGCAAAGAAGCTTTAAAACGTCGATACTTCTCACTCAAGTTAAACGAATCAAGAAAAGAGGACTCCTCTTTCAGCGCCTCTTGTTTCACCTCAGCTTGATCTATGAGCAGTGCTACCTTTTCAGAACTAACTGTGACTTCTCGAAAAGAGTGGGTGTACTCAGGTTCCAAAACGTACTGATACACTGCCTCATTCATCATAACCAGAAGTGGCACTGAAAATCGAAGAACAGTTAAAATAACCAGTAATTTCAAAGAGCGTTCTATGCGCCAAGGCCACCACTCACTATTTAACCAAAGTTGTAGCAGGACTATTAGTGCAACAAGGGCTAATAGCATCTTAAACAGTGTACTCTTACCCAAATGTAGGGTCACTTCTTGCACACCAATCGAGACAGAACTCATCAACATCACCCATGAAAATCGCTCTATCATGTCATTTACAGGGTCTAGCAGTTCTCCAGGTGCGAAGGTGACACCTACGCCTGCCGGTGTTACATTAAGCTCAGTACCTTGAACCACTGAGACCAGTCCGTTAAGGGTTCTCGCCAAGGCGAAGGTACTCAAGGAACGCACTAATGCATTATCTAACTGCTCAGAACTTCGTATATCAAGACGCTCAGACAGTGATAGACCAACCACCATAACAATCATAAAAGAGATGAGTATTTTTTTAATCATAAACTATTGTAGCGTACTCTCTAGCAAATCCATGCTAAAGAATTATGCTTCACTCTCGTCATCTTCTTCATCTGCTTCAACTGCTTTTTTCATAGAAGCTTGAGCAATAATTTCAACATAACACTCGCTCCACGCTTCACTATGTGCGCCATCTAGGGCGACCGTGAGTTCAGAGACACTGACACTTTTAGCGCTATCGCTATCTTTGCCAAAACGACACGCGAAGTCCCAATACACAGCCTCTTCAGGCAACTTCTTTTTACGCTCACGTTTCAGGTACTTACGCACTTCATTTTTGATCGACTCTAATTGACGTTCAGGTTTTTTGTTCTCTACTTGAAGTTTAAATACTTTTTTCATATTGTCACCTTATTATATTTTCGTAATTGTACACGGTTTTCTCTTTAGCCCTGACAACCTTTTCACTTGACCTATATCAAAAAGTCACTTTTTAGATTCAACTATAATTTGGGCTATAAACCCAAAAGGAATCAAAATGAAAAAAGTACTAATCGCAGGTCTTATCCTTGCTTCAGCAGCGACTATCGCATCAGCAGATGCTTACGCAAAGTGTGCAGGTTGTCACGGTGCAGCAGGTGAGAAATCAGCACTAAACAAAAGTAAGATTATTAAAGACATGTCAAAAGCTGACATTGTAGCCGCGATCAAAGGTTACCAAGCAGGAACATACGGTGGTCCAATGAAAGGCCTTATGGCTGGACAAGTAAAAGGTCTTAGCGACGCTGATGCACAAGCTATTGCTAACAAGATCGGCAAGTAAGCACTCTTTTCTAACAGCACCTCGCTGTTAGTCTACCTTTTACAAAACCTTCACACCCTTACTCTTCACGAACACAACGCACATAAAAATCATATGAGTGACGACTATGATCCATGCTCCCACTTTTAAAATCAACAAACCACGCTCTTGTAGTATCATCCGCATAAAGCGTAGAAGACCAGTAGTTTTTTGAGAGACCAAAATGAAAACCACGTTGCAAGGCAGGATCATACTGCGTCAAGTCCACGATGCTTTGAAGTTCATAGACACTCGGAAGTCGCCAATCATCGTGTTTATCTAGCACAAATTCTTCACAATACTTTTTTGCTTCACTGTAAAGCAGTTCTTTTTGTTCAACATCCGCATTATCTTGCCAAACAAGCTTATGTGCAGTGTCGACTACACTACTGCCAACCTTCTGTAGATCAGCCGCCAAAAAGGTCACGACTAAGACCACTAACATCAAAACTTTCATACGAACTCCTCTTGTTGGGCTTAAAAGAACTGATACCCAAGGCCTAGCTGTACATTTCCACTGTAGGCACTGTTAGAACTTTTCACATTGCCCTCTCTCACCCCTTCAATAGTGTACGCACGTACACCTGCACGAAGGTTAAGAGTGACGCCATGTTGAGAGAAGAAGCGAAGTCCTAGGTAGGGTTCTGCTGTAAAGGTTTTAAGGTAACCTAGACCACCCTCACCTGTATCTAAGGCACCAAAGGCAAACTCTCCACCATATATGAACTTCACAGCAGCACTTCCAACACCACCTTCAAGTCCAACAATAAAGGCATGGTAACGGCTGTCATAGGCATCGTTCCATCTCTGGTTCTCATAGCCTATATATAAAAATGATGATTGGTCTTGCTTACGGTACTCTCTAGCATAACCGAGCAGCACGGAAAACCCTTTGGTCGTTAAGTCCGAGGTACGTTCATACTCATGCTCTCTATTAGTAAGAGGATCAGTCTCAGTAATGTTCTGCACAAAACGCCCACTAGAGTACAGAGCATTCAGACGCACTTCCATCCCTGACTTAGTGTGCTTACTTAGTGGCGCAGTATATACATCAGCCTGTAGGCTTGAAACAAACATACTACATACAAGTATCGTTACTTTAACCATAGATCCATAATATTTCAAGACAATTTCCTCATTTGGCATACTCTAATACTATCGTAAAACCCATTACACGACATCAAACAGAGCTCTGACACCTCTACATTCAAACGTATGTTAAAATTGCCCATGTTCTTTATCGGTCAACTGTTCCTGTGGTACATAACTCTCTGGATAACTTGGTAAAAGTTCACTCTTCTCCTGCAACGGGCTCTTCTGTGCACTGTTGTTATCTGCTGTCACTCCACTAAAAGCATCACGCTGTAATGCGTACATACTCCATTGGCCATCTTCATAGACCAACATCCTTCCTGCTGGAAGCTCAAAAGTCGTCTCCGCTGTCTCTACGACCAAACTTCCCTGTGTACACCCTATTTTCTCATCACTTCCCTCTACTAATGCCATAAACTGTGTACCACGAATACCAATAGTCGCTGCCTTAGTTTTGATCTTAAACCGTTGTGGTGCTAGTTTTCCGATCTTTCCAGTAATGGCCTTGAAGATACCTTGTTCTAACGTCATCACGACCTCAGCATCACCACCCTCTTGAAAGCGTTCAAAGATGTAACGGCTCTCTGGTCCAATGGTGATGATGGTTTCGTCATTTAAGATAACCTGTACGCGTGAACGCTTCTGGGTCTCAAGTTTATCTTTCTGCTCTATTGCTGTACCTTTTTCTATGGTTGACACTGCTGCCTCTCGACTTAGTTCTGCAGTTCCCTGCACAAAGGTCACAGAGCCTATTGAAGCAAAAAGTGTTGATAGTGTCATCCACATTAGTATTAATATACGCATACTCACTCCTAATAATCATAGATGAGACCAGCAGTGATCTCATGTTTTGTAAATTTAGCCTGATTGTAGTTTGAATCGTTATTTATATATCGCATCTGTACATGGGCACGCAGGGACTTAAAGATATCACGTTCGAGACCTAACTGAAGATCTGTCGTTATGTCATCGCGCTTGATGATAGAGGTAATCTCTTTAAAATCACCTTTTTGATACAGTAGATCTGCCCTAAT
>JAJRVE010000003.1 GCA_024277445.1 Campylobacterales bacterium | reverse complement strand
TCGACGGATGAACTACACTCTTAAGCTTAGCAAAAGATCTTCTCGACTCCGTCGGTGTTAACCTCGATGTCATCGCCATCTCAAAAGAGAAACTCGATGCCAAGTCCCACCGTGCAAAAGGTCGTGCTTACGACCAACTCCACAGCATAACAGAGAGTTTTAACCTCTCACCTAACGATAAACGTCTGCAGTGGATGCAACGTCTTCGTGATGAAGCCCACCGTTACGCCATCACCTTTCATAAAAAGACCAAGCTCAAACGCGATCAAGCATCCAAACTTCTTGGAACCCATGGTATTTCACAAGCAAAGGTCAAAAAACTTCTTCAACACCTTGGTACCTTTGAGGCGCTTAAAAGTGCCAGTGAAGATGAGATTTCGACCATCTTGAACCAAAGTGACGCAAAAAAAATCAAGTTGATATATAAATAAGTTATATTTGCTTTTAATTATGATATATTAACTTATTACGGCATTTTGGCGTACTAAACACCCAAAAACTCGGGGTCTTGCTAGAGTCATCAGTTGATTGGCTTCATTAAGATTAAGAACATAGAGCACCTTTAAAATCTTTAGGCTTAAAAGTTTTTAGAGGTGCTCTTATAAGAGTATTCAGAAAGTATTGAGGTTCTAATTATGGAAAGACCTGAAGTCATTGATGAGGAACACGTCTTTGAAGGACGCGCTATCATCAGTCAAACAGCCACTAAAGGTGTCATAACATTCGCGAACCGCAAGTTCTGCGAGATCTCTGGATATACTGCAGCAGAGCTCAAAGGACAGCCACACAATCTCATCCGACATCCGGATATGCCGAAAGCAGCATTCGCTCAGATGTGGGACACGATTAAAACGGGTCAATCATGGCACGGTATTGTTAAGAACCTTCGGAAAGACGGTCTATATTACTGGGTAGAGACTGAGATCTCTCCTGTTAAAGACGAAGATGATAACATCACAGGTTACATCGCTGCACGTAAACCTGCTAGTCGCAAAAACATTGAAGAGATTGCAGCAACATATAAAACTATGTTAGAAAAAGAGAGCTAAGGAGGCCATGTGTTAATTTACGATCACAATAAAGAATTTATCGGGATTGATCAAGAGAGCCTAAAGGTACTCGGTTATGAGCGTTTTGAAGATCTTATTAAAGAGCATAAAGACGTTGCCGAACTTTTTGTCAAAAAACCAGGATACATTCACAACTTTACCAACTTTCCGTGGATAGACTTTGTACTTCATGCTGAATCAGATGATGCTAAAGTCATCATAGCCGGCAAGAAAAAGGCATTTTCAGCAACGATTGAAGTCACAACACTTCATCTCAAACATGCCCCAGAAGAGGATGCTTTTTTAATCAAACTTAAAAACATCCAAGACTATCAACTTGATGCTTCTGAAAAACCAGAGCCGACTCCAGTTCCGTTTGAGCCAAGTGCCACAGAGTTTAACGCACCGGTTGAAGAGAAGGTGGTACCACTCGAAGTTACTCCTGAACCAACACCGCAACCAGAGGTCGAACCATTTATTGCGCCAGTCGCCTCACAAGAACCACTAACTATTGATGAAGACCTCTTTGTAGACTCTACACCAGCTGTTGAAGCAGTTCCTGAGACATCTGACGATGAAGAAGAGCTTGATATCTTCTTCCATGGTGATGAGATCGTTGAAGAACCACGTATTGAAGAAGCACCAGAGATGCCGGTTGAAGAAGAGTCTATTTTTGACAACCTACCAGAAGAAGAGCCTGAACCACCAATGCTAGGTGCTTACCTAAGCGAAGAGGATCGAGCCTATCTTGCAGATCTTGAGTTCGATGAAAACTATGTTTACAACCCTCAGATTGCTGCTGATGAGCTAGGCTTGCCGGTAGAACTTATTGAAGAGTTTATTGGTGACTTCATCAAACAAGCACATGAGTTTAAAGAGCAACTCTTTAGCGCTATTGAGAGTGAAGACTTTGACAACATCAAGATCTTATCTCACAAACTCAAAGGTGTTGCTGCTAACTTACGTATAGAGGACTCTTTTGAAGTCTTGCGCAATGTTAATGAGACAAGTGATATTAAAGAGTGTGAAGCCAACTTAAAACGCTTCTATCTTACCATCGCTAAGCTTGAGGGTAAAGATGTAGAAGAGGCTAAACGTGAACTTGAACAACCTCCTGAAGAAGATCTTTATGACCTTACGCCAAAAGAGATCGTAGAAGAAGATATCATTCAACCACTGGACCTTCCTGACTTTGAAGAAGAGAGTTTTAAAGAACCTGAACCACTTGAGAGCCTTTCAGATATTGCTGAACCAGAGGTTACATCAAATGATGATGAGATCTATGACTTTGGTCTTGCGACAGAAGAAGGCAGTGAGCCTCTTATCGTTTTAGATAATGAAGAAGAGATCATGGCAGATCTTGAAAGCTTTGACAAAGAGCCAGAACTCATCTCAGACATCCAAAACTTTGATGAAGAAGAGAGTGATAACACAGACTCACTACCTGTACTAGGGTACGACATCACCGTTGCTGCAGCGGAGATCGGTTTGAGTCCAGACCTTGTTTCTGCACTCATCGAAGATTACATTGTTGAAGCAAATGAGATGAAAAACAAGATCAATGAAGTCATTGCATCTGAAGACATGATGCGTTGGAAAGGCTACGCTGTTCAACTTAAAGGCGTTAGTGACAACCTTCGTATCAAAGAGATCTCAGATGCCCTTCAACACTTGATCGACAGTCAAAACACAACAGAAGCTAAAGCCTATACACAAGAGTTTTACGGCTTTATAAACCAACTTTAACACAGGAGTTAAGAAATGATAGCACTAAAAAACAGACTAAGACTGATCAGTCTCTTTCCGATTCTGATCCTTTTCGCCCTCGCTAGTTACTATGTATTTAATGCATATACTAGTTATCAAGCTGCAAAAGTACTGCAAGCTAAACTGGACGAAAATGTCTTCTTAAATGAACTTATTCGTAACCTTTCACGTGAACGTGGTATGACCGTTATGTACCTTGGTAACCAGTCAGAAACAACGAAAAAGTCACTCGTTGCACAGCGTGATATCGTTGACGAAAAGCTTGCTGCCTTTGATGAGCACCTTTCACACAACGACCTCCTTCATGATCACAGTGGAAAAGTTGACTGTCTTGCGTGTAAAAGCCAGAAGTCAATCGATGATCACTTTAAAAAGATCTTCGAAAGCCGCTCAGAAATTGACGCAGGTGAACTTGAGTTTGAAGACATTTATGACACAATTTATGGTGCTGCCGAAGCTGATGTACTTGCTGAACTTAGAACCATTGGTGCCTTTAAAGTTGATCCAGATATTGCTTCACTTGCCAGCGCATATATCAACATCTTAGATGCAAAGCACTATACCGGTGATGAGCGTGACTTTATTAGTTACGCCCTAGCACGTGCTACTAAGTTTGATGCAGAAGAGCTTAACGTTTGGATTACCTTGATTGGTAAGGCAGACTCCATTAACTATGACGGTATCCAAAACCCTGAAGTTAAAGCAGAACTCAATGCTATCTTCGACGATGAGGATAACGCTGAACTCTTTGAAGACATTACAACTGAACGTGCAGAGATTATGCAAGCAGTTAATGATGGTCTCTACTCAACAGAATCTGGTATCTGGTTTACCATGCTTTCTGAGAAGACTAACCTTCTTTCAGACGCCGAAGCAGTTATCATTTCAGCGATGGAAGCACGTTCTAACGCAGTTCAAGAGAACTCACTTCAGGTACTTGCTATTGCTATTGCTATCTGGGTTGCATCACTTTTACTTGCCTTCCTTGCTATCGTTCTTTCGAATGATATCGCGCGTAACATCCGTAACCTTGAGTCGGTTCTTAATCGTGTTGCAGAAGACACGGCTGACGAAGACTCTGAGATCGCACATAAGATCAACCTGGATACTGCCGATGGTACATCCCAGGCCTACGCACTTCTTGAGAGTGTTATTGATCAGACGAAACAGGAGACAGAAAATGCAAAAGAGGCTTCAGAAGCGAAGTCAATGTTCCTTGCCAACATGTCACACGAGATCCGTACACCACTTAATGGTATTGTTGGATTTACCGAACTCCTTAAAGATACTGATCTTCAAGATGAGCAGCGTGAGTTTATTGACATCATTGAGAAGAGTTCTGAAAACCTTCTTGAGATTATCAACAACATCCTTGACCTTTCTAAGATCGAGAGTAATAAGCTTGAGATCGAAGAGATCGTCTTTAATCCTATTGAAGAGTTTGACTCTGCTGTTGAAGTCTACGCGGTACGTGCTTCTGAGAAGCATATTGACCTTGGTTGTTTCATTGACCCTGAGCTTGAGCGCCCAATTAAAGGTGACCCTACTAAGATCAAAGAGATCGTTATTAACCTTCTCTCTAATGCTGTTAAGTTTACAGGTAGTGGTGGTTCGATCAACGTTGATATCCGTCGTGTTGAGATTGATGAGCCAAACCGTACACGTGTTCGCTTCAGTGTTGAGGACAGTGGTATCGGTGTTACCGCAGAACAAAAAGCCAACATTTTTGAAGCCTTTGGTCAAGCCGATGTATCTACCTCACGTAAGTATGGTGGTACCGGTCTTGGTCTAACCATTTCAAGTCGTTTCGTTGAGCTTATGGGTGGAAAACTTGACCTTGAGAGTGAACCAGGTCACGGTACAACATTCTTCTTCGAACTAGAATTTGAAGAGATCGAAACACTTAATGAATCAATTAGTGGAACATTTAGTTACATCAATGCACTCATCTTAGAGTCTGACACTAAGACGAAACGTCAAGAGATCTACCTTAAACAGTACCTTGACTTCTATGGTGTGAGTTACACTACCTTTAAAGACATCGCTGAGCTCCAAAAGCTAGAGCGTCAGATCAACTACGATATGTTGTTTGTTGACTTCGACTACACTAATGAAGCCGGTGTTGAAGAGTTCTCTAAAACACAAGAAGAGCTTGTACTGATCACTAAGTCGTACTACATGAAGAAGATTGATAACCTCGGTGTAGATATCTTCAAAGTAATGTACGAGCCAATGAATGGTACGAAGATCAAAAATGTACTTGAGTCATTTGACCTTGAGTCATTTAACAACAAAAAAGCGCAGAAAATCCGTCATAAGAAGTTTGATGCACAAACATCAAAGTTCAAGGCAAAAGCACTCGTTGCTGAAGACAACATTATTAACCAAAAACTGATTCGTCGTACACTAGAGGATCTTGGTCTTGAGATTACCTTAGCGAACAATGGTCTTGAAGCCTTTGAAAAACGTAAAAATGGCGACTTTGATGTTATCTTTATGGACATCCAGATGCCAGTACTTGATGGTATTGAAGCGACACAAGAGATCCTTGACTATGAAGAGGATGAAAATGTTCCACACATCCCTATTATCGCCCTAACAGCGAACGCACTTAAAGGTGACCGTGAACGCTTTATGGACGCAGGTATGGATGAGTACACGACTAAGCCACTAGTGCGTACAGAGCTTACCTCTCTGCTTAACCACTTCTTGTCTCATAAGATTATCGACATTAGTGAAGTTAAAGCGGCTGAAAAAGCAAAAGCACTTGCGGCTGAAGAGCCTAGCGATGGAACACCTGAATCAGAAACACCTGTTGTTGAAGAGGTTAAGACACTTGACATCATCTTGACTAAAAAGAGTCCTATTGAGACAAAACTCTTCTCTATGTTACTTGAAGAATTAAAGTTTAACTATGAGACCTCTAAAACATTTGAGACCTTGATCAAAGACTTGAAGGCGAAAAACCCTAATGTCATCTTGATCGATAAAGAGCTTCCTGGTATGGACTTCGATCTTCTTAAAGAGACGATTGACGCCCTACCAAACAAGACATCTATTGTGATGATGGTTGATCCAGCAGCACGTGAGAACACAGAACACAACGAGATTGCAGATGAGATCATCAACAACCTTGTCAACAAAGACCTTCTACGTCTCATCGTAGAAAAATATACAAAATAAAAGGAGATAGACTATGTCAACTAATTTAAAAGTACTCGCTGTTGATGATGATATGATCAACTTAAAACTACTAAAATCTATGTTAATGAAAAACGATCAGATCGCCGAGGTAATCGAAGCACGTAATGGTGCTGACGCTATTGAGGTTCTTAAACAACGCAGTGACATCGACATGATCCTTCTTGACATCATCATGCCAGTCATGGGTGGTTTAGAGATGCTACAGATCGTACGTGCAGACGAGAACCTAAAGCAACTGCCTATCATCGTCTTAACAACAGACGAGACAAAGAAAACAGAAGCCCTAGAACTTGGTGCGAATGGCTTTTTAATGAAACCCGTACGTGCAGCAGACGTAGCCAACAAAATCGCTACACTAGCACTTTAAAAACCCTTAAAGTAGCCGCTTGGCTACCTTAGAACTTCTCTCAAAATTCTAAAAAACTTTCCACATGTTTTGTTCTTTAGTCGACTAACATCTTCTCAAGTACTTCTTCTATTCTACTCACAGGTGTAATCGTAACTGCTTCTTGAACCTCATCAGGAATATCTTCTAAGTCACGTTCATAGTTCTTAGCCGGTATTAGTACCTCTTTCATCCATGCTTTATGCGCCGCGATCAGTTTCTCTTTGAGTCCACCAATCGGCATTACGACACCTGTCAATGAAACCTCACCTGTCATCGCAAAGTTTGAACGTATCTTTTTACCACTAAGGATAGAGGCGATCGTTGTACACATCGCTATACCCGCACTCGGACCATCTTTAGGCGTAGCACCGTCGGGCACATGGATATGCAAGTCGTAACGTTTATAGACTTCACTTGCATCGACCTCTATCATCTCGTCACGCTCTTTTGCTGTCATCGGGATCTGGTCTTGGACGATCGAAAGCTTTTTAGTATCGATCAGTGTCTTAACAACACTCATAGCAATACGTGCAGACTCTTTCATAACATCACCAAGACTACCCGTAAGTTGCATCACACCCTTACCTTTGATGCGAATACTCTCTATCTTAAGAACATCCCCGCCAACAGCCGTCCAGGCTAAGCCATTTACCACACCGATTTTGTCAATGTTATCTGTTTTATCGATCTCAAACACGGTCTTGTCTAAAAACTGTTTGATGTTTTTTAACGACACAGAGACTTTCTCTTTTTCTGGGTTTTCTAAGATGACCTTCGCCGCTTTACGGGTCAGGTCAGCTAGGCGACGACGCAGATTACGAACACCTGCTTCACGCGTATAACTACCAATGATCTCTTTTAGTGCTGGCTTAGAAATAGAGAGTTCGGACGCTTTTAGCGCATGCTTTTTAAGCTCTTGAGGAAGAAGATAGCGCTTAGCGATCTCAAACTTCTCTTGAGGTGTATATGAACTTACCCCGATGAACTCCATGCGATCACGCAATGGTGCTGGTATGCGCCCAACGTCGTTTGCAGTAGCGATAAAGATCACATTACTTAGGTCAATGTTGAAGTTAGTATAGTAATCTCTAAACTCACTATTTTGCTCCGGGTCTAAGATCTCCAAAAGTACCGCAGTAGGATCGCCACGTCCAGAACGCCCCACCTTATCGATCTCATCTAGTACGATAATGGGGTTCATCTTCTTAGCATCTATAAGCCCTTGCACAATACGTCCCGGCATCGCACCAATGTAAGTACGTCTATGCCCACGAAGCTCATTCACGTCTTCCAAACCACCTAGAGCGATTCGAACAAGAGGACGCTTAAGTGCAGTCGCAATTGAGTTAGCCAATGAAGTCTTACCCACACCTGGAGGGCCTGCAAAACATAAAATGGCACCACCCTGCTTGCTTTCACTTTTACCACGAAGTTCGATAAGCTCTTTCACTGAGAAGTACTCAGCAATACGCTCTTTTGGCTTTGTCAGTGAGAAGTGGTCTTTGTCAAGTTGTGTCTCAACCTCATTGATGTCAAGTTTCTTCTTAGCGATCTCGCCAAATGGTATCTCTAACACCCACTCCAAATAACTCTGGATCATCCCAGCATCAGCCGAGTCTGGATGCATACGCGCAAAACGCTCTAACTGTTTGTTGATCTCTTTATAGACATCCTCACCCATCTTAGGCTTTTTAGCCTCTAACTTCTTACGATACTCTTCGATCTCTTCATCACGCTGGTTATCGGTTCCCAACTCTTTTTGAATCTGCTTGAGTTGCTCTTTTAAGAAGTACTCTTTATTGACCTTCTCAATGCGGTCTTGTACCTTAGAGCGGATCTCTTTTTGAAGTTTGTTCGCCTCTATCTCACCGATCAAGATATCGATCAACATCAAAAATCGCTTCTCAATGTCAGCCTCGATAAACAGCTTATAAGCCTCATCTTTTTTGATCTTGATCGTACTACAGATAAGGTCAGCAATACGGTTATGTTCATGGTTCTCTTCGATCGTACGAAGAAGATCAGGAGGGAAATACCCACTCACTTGGGAGAGTGTACGCACCTTTTCACGTACTACCTCTATGATGGCGTCCATCTTCAGTTCATTGACCGCTAATGCATCTACCGTATCCACTGTAGCTGTTAAGATAGGCTCTGTTGTCAAAGGCTTTAGCAGACGTGCACGCGCTAAACCTTGAAACAGCACTTTCACACGGCCATCAGGTAAGGCGACCTTACGCATGATCGAACCAACAACACCCGCATCATAGATCGCCTCAAAGTCACGCTCGCCTTCATGATCATCTTTTGTCGGGCAGACAATGATAAGTGAGTCGTTTTCTATGGCTGCAGTTGCAGCCGCTATATTTTTATCATCACTCAAAAAGAGTGGTGAGATCATAAAAGGGTATAAAAAGATATCATCTTCAGCGATTACGGGAAGGTCAGTTGGAAAGTCATCATAATTATCAAGTTGCATTATTATTCCTATAGGTATTAAAATTTAGGGCACCTCTAAAAACCCTAGTCATCCTCAGAGGGAAAAAAAGAGATGAAATCGTGAAGAACTTTTCTTGAAGCATAGCCATAGCTATGCTGATAGAAAATTCTTTGCGAGATCGCTCTTTTTATCCCTCCCTTCGGGCACTAGAGAGGAATCCACACTCGGCGTTGTCCTTTTTTGCCTTAGCTATGGCTAGGGCTGCAAAAGATCGCCTTGATTGTGAACTCCTCTCTAGTGCTGAGGATAACTAGGGTTTTTAGAGGTGCCCTTTAGATTGTAGTGTATAGAGTTGAAGGTAGTACTATAGGCAAAACCCATTATAAATTCATAATTAAAAATTAAAAATTCGGAGTTAGAACCCACTACCACCGGGGTTAAGGGTACGTTGATAGTCTTCTTCTGCTTCAGAAGCATCACGTTTATCAGCCACTTTGACCTGACCTTGTGAGTTACGCGAGACAACACTTTGGGTGTCTGGTAACATAAAACCGTACCAACTCGCTGTACCGTCACCCTCAAAGATCTCTTTATACCACGCCACATTAGCTTTGTCAATGTCTTCCCAGTCAACCCAGTTCTCTTTTCGTACATTGTGATAGTGCTCCGCACCCATCGGCTTATCAAGACGCTCATAAAGTTCTGCAATACTCTCGTTTAGACTTGCACGCGCTAAAACAAGACGTGTCACCATCGTGTCCACAACCGGGTAGTAAACTGAACGAGGGTATTTCACTTTAAAACGCTCACCGGCCATAATCGCTTCATTGATCAGACCTTGATCACGACGGGGATTCGGCAAGGCCATGTATTTGGCTTTTATCTTGAGGTACTCGCTGTACTCGAGTTCACTTGGCGTAGCGTAACGTTTGATGTACTCGTTCAAAAAGTGCTCGGCAAGAAGGTACTCTTCATACTGCAGGTGAGACTGCGCCATAATCATCGTCGCTTCAGGAAGAAGCGGTGAACCAATATGCTCACTTTGAAGCGAACTATAATAGTTGTCTGCCTTGTCCAAGTTACCGTCCGAAACGGCCTCGATCATACGTTTATACCAGTAAGCAGCAGGCTTGTTGTACTCTTCAACATCCTTACTACACCCAAGGAACAGAAAAACAAATGCTAAAATTAGAAAAAATTGTCTCATATACGCTCATAATTATTAAAATAGGAACTTATTTTATCGAAGATGTGGTTAATACGACTTTGCGTTGTCATAGAATTGACCTTTTTGCTGAATTGGCGATATACTTCAGGCGTGTTAAGTGTTAAGTGTTAAGTGTTAAGTGTTAAGAAGATTACATTGTACTGCTAAAGTACAACTTAATAGGAACCTTCCAGCAGAGGGACATTGCTTGACTTTTAGCATAGCGTTAAGAAAGTAAAGCTGTGTCCCACTCCACCACGCCAAGTCAAAGGAACCAACCATGCCCATAGACAACAAAGATCAAGAAAAGTTCAAACGTCTTGGCATAGAAAGCATTGCGGCACTCGCCATCATCGCGCCCATAAAGTATGAAGACAAACGTGTTCATACCCAGATGAAACTTGACGAACTCCAAGTCATCGATGCTACCGTCGAACATATCTCACTCTCACCGAACCGTACTCTCATCACCCTCTTTATCCATAACTTTAACCATAAACTTGAAGCTGTTTTGTTTAACCCTAAGCCCTATCAACTTCACCACTTCATTGTCGGAGAGCAGAGCTTTTTCTATGGCAAGATTAGTTGCAACAGCGGACACTGTCAGATGACACATCCTATTAAGATCAATGATGTTGGTAGTGTCATCCCCAAGTATAAAACAGTACTAAGAGCTGATGTCATGCGGCGTCTGATACAAAAGTATATTACTGTTGAAAACTTGCTACAAGAAAATTTACCGCAAGCCGTAGTCGACCTACTAATGAGCATCCACCACCCTGACATGAAGCAAGGGGAGAAACTTTCCAAACACCAACTTCAAGCACTAAAATTCACAGAGCTTTACGACTACATGAAGGTACTCTCTAACAAACGTCGTTTCTTTCCAAGCCTCTTTAAACTCGACACTAGTTGGCAAAAATGGGCTTCAACCCTTCCCTTTAAACTCACTACAGAGCAAAACGACACCATCATTTCTGTAGCCGATGATCTGAGTAAAGACATTGCCGCCAAACGTATGATAGTGGGGGATGTTGGTTCAGGGAAGACCATGGTCATCTTAGCCGCAGCACTCATGGCAAAACCCCATAAAGCCATCTTAATGGCTCCCACCACCATCTTAGCCAACCAGCTTTTTGAAGAGGCACAAAAGCACCTGCCTCAGCTCAAAAGTATACTCGTCACTAACACTACTAAAAAGTCCCTAGACCTGTCAAACTATGACTTCCTCATCGGAACCCACGCCCTACTCCATCGAGAGCTCCCTGAAGCAGGACTCATCATGATAGACGAACAGCACCGCTTCGGAACCGCCCAAAGACACCAACTCCAAAAACTGATCACCAACAATTCAACACTAAATACTAAACACACAACACTAACCGCCCCTCGTCCCCACTTTCTCCAATTCTCCGCCACCCCTATCCCCAGAACGCAAGCGATGATAGACTCTGCACATATTGATGTCTCACTCATCACACAGACCCCTTTTGAAAAAGATATTGATACTAAAGTCATCCATAAAAATGACTTCCCAGATCTCTTAGAAAAAATAGAGCAAGAGATACAAAAAGAGCATCAGGTACTCCTTGTCTACCCCTTAGTCGAACAGAGTGAGGCGCTAGCCTATCAGAGTATCGAAGAGGCAAGAGTATATTGGGAGAAGCGCTTTGAAAAAGTCTATGTCACCCACGGCAAAGACAAAAACAAAGAGGCAGTACTCACAGAGTTTAGAGAAAAAGGGAACATCCTCTTAGCCACTACTGTTATTGATGTCGGTATCTCTGTGCCAAGACTGACCACCATCATCATCGTAGGTGCCGAGCGCTTAGGTCTATCCACCCTCCACCAACTTCGTGGACGGGTTAGTCGTAACGGTTTAAAAGGCTACTGCTACCTCTACACTAACCAAGACAAAAGCAGTCGCCTCGACGCCTTTGTTAAAACAGACAACGGTTTTGACATCGCAGCCTTAGACCTGAAGTTTAGAAAAAGTGGTGACCTGCTCATAGGGAAGACACAAAGTGGTGACAAGTTTCGCTGGATCGATATCGGTGAGGATGAAGCTATTGTTATGAAAGTGAAAAAGTATTTATCCACGAGTCATGTAGGTTAACGCAAATTATTTATGTTACAATAGTTTATGGCAAAAATAGATGAGATTAAAGAGATTCTAAATACCTTACGTATTGCTATGAGCATCGCATTTGGTATACTCGTTATTTTAGTTGGTAGTATCATTAAAAGATATGATAATGCACAAACTGATAGTATTTTTTGGATAGGTGTCTCTTTTACTTTTATTGTATTAATTTTTATTGTTATGATTGTTCTAAAAATATCTGAAAAAACAAAAGAAATCAAGGAGCTATAATGGATGCTGGTATCATCGCTATATTTCTAATAGCTATTGCAACAGCTGCAGTACTATTTTTTAGTCTTAACAAGCTATCAGAAGTTTAAGGAGACAAACTTCCAACTAACATTGTGTTCCTAAACAACTTCACTAACTAACTTTTACGCTTTAAATACCTCTGCTATAATATTTATACTATCAAAAAAAGGAACTTCCATGAACATCTCATTAACAGGTCGCCATATAGAATTAACAGAATCCATAAAAGATTATCTAAATGCCTCACTGGCTTCTATGGAGAAGTACAACTTAGACATCATCTCTGCTAATGTTGTCGTGTCTAAACAAGAGCGTCATCGTGGTTTCGCTTTAGAGTATACCATCAACATTGCCGGTAAGAACACCGTCATCATCAAACAAAAAGACGATGATCTCTACGCCGCAGCTGACCTAGCAACAGACCGCACCCAAAAGGCCCTACGCCGTCTCAGCGACAAACTCAACGATCACCGCAACGAAAGCCTTAACGAAGCAAAAAACGAAGCAGCAGACGCCGACATGAACCAAGCAAAAGAGAACATCGAAGATGAGATCATCCCCCTAGAACTAGACCTCTACAAACCAAGAGAAGTCGCTGATGTTTTAGAGGAGTTAAAAGAGGGGAAAAAACAGTTTGAGATCTTTATCGATATCGATGGAAAAACACGTGTGCTTTACAAACGTAGTGATGGGAAGTTCGGACTGTACTAATATCAAGAAGGCATTCATGACCTTCTATTAAAATAGCAAGTCTTAATATAGAAAGCCAAATAACCAAAGTGGTATTTTATTTCCAAACCCCACTTCAAGGTTATCTGCAACCACATAAGAATCTTTTATATCCTTTACCTGTTCAAATCCTTTATTTTTACCACCAATTTCAAACACCCATTTACTCTCCACAATAAAGTCACCTTGTTTAGCATACTTGACATCATGTGCCTCTTTTATCTGTGACACAAAAAAACTTTCTCTTACACTACCACTATTCTCATCATCACAAAGTATGTTGTAAAGATTAACATTTTCAAGATAGATTTTGTCAGGTTTATTTAATAACTTTTTGTTTTTAAAATCTCCCCCAATAATCTCAATAAGGTTAGCTTTTTGCAGATAATAAAAATAAGAGTAGAGTGTATTACGACTGATTTCACAACTTTTAGCCAGATTTTGTATGTTAAGTTCAACAGGCACACTGCTACATAGAAGGTGTAAGAGTTTGCGTATAGTGTTAATCTTATGACTATCTACATTGTAGATACTAGCTACTTCACTATCTAAAATTATATTAATGATCTCATTGAGACGAAGGTTGTACCCTAACTCGCCCTCAGTAAAGAATGGATATGCACCAAATGCTTTGTATGCTTCGAAGTACTCTAATGGTCTAAACTTCTCACGTATCTCCTGCGCGATTGCTTGATGCTCACTTAAAATCTTTTCCAATGTATACGCTTGAAGTCTAAGCCCATACTTGATGTTGATAAATTCACGAAAGGACAAAGGTCCTAAATTGTAGAACAATGCTCTTCTACTAAGGTCAACTTTAGAATGCTCTATCTCCAATGCTGATGAACCGGAGAATATGACCTTAATGTCTACAAAGTCATATATTGTCTTTAGTTCTATAGCAAAGTTATCTGCTTTATGTATCTCATCGATTATAAGTAACTTCCCACCTAAGGCACTAAAGTCTATCGCTATCTCACTTAGACTACTTGTAATATTGTCGGCACTAATATAGAGCATTTTTTCAACTGCTAATTCATATCTCTTAGCTATCTGTCGTATAAGTGTCGTTTTTCCGACACCTCTTTGTCCCAATATACCAACGAGTTTCGACTGGTAATCAATACTGTCTATTAAGTAACGCTCAAATGTAGGAGTAGGAAGAGAAAAGTAGAGGTTTGAAAGTTGCAGTAACTTTTTCATGTTATATCTTTCAGTCTAAATATCTATATTGTATCTAAATTTATCAATACATTGAAAATATACAGCCCTAAAACTACATTTATCGTGAAAAGCTAAAATCAATACAATTCAGTGACAATGAAATATCACTGCGGGCTCGATCCGCAATCCACACACAAAATATCCTTAAAGCTTCTGTAGCGTTCTTCTGTGGTAGCGTATAGGTTCACTAAGACCTAGTCCAGCATTATCCGAAACGTAAACATCAATACGCATTGTTCCATTGGACTCTGGTGTTTGAATATTGTTGGCCATTGTTACACAGTTGCCAGGAGTAGCATTATGTGCTCCAAAACCATAATAAGCTATATCAACTTGGATATCGAAAATTGGATTTGTATTATCTGGATAATTAAAGTTGAGTGTATTAATACAGCTATCATCAGCTGTGCCGAGTGTATTGTCTGCACCTTTTCTATTATGCGCTGAAACACGCAGAAGTGCGTATTCTACAGCACTTTTAGCTAGCAGTTGTGCTTGTTCGTTGACATAGGTATTGGTTGTACGTTGCGCTGTCTCAGAGGTACTTGACAACATATAAGTTAGCAAAGTCGCTATAACGATCATAAAAAAGATTGCCATAATCATTGCAAAGCCATTACGTTTTGGATGATAACTACGCATCAGAACACCACCTTCTCTTTACAGACTGCATATTCACCTACCCCTGTCACATTTCCATCAGAAACACAGACCTGAATGACAAGTATGTCACCCATCGATGTGAACTTAAAACTTTTCACATCTTCCATAATAAGAATGCGATTGTTTGCATTTGCTTGTTGTCCCAACCAAGGACGATAACCATCATAAAGGTAGAGGCTAGTTCCTTCTAAGCTAACAGCGTAAGCTGTTTGGGCTAATTGATAATATTCATACACATCTGATCCTGCAAAACTACCACCGCTTGTTAATGTAATGGTATTACCATTAAAATCAACTACTTTCATTGCGATTGTAGAGGGTGCAGCTGCTGTTAAGTTACTGCCATCCCAACCAAATGCACTGCTGTTTAAGTCAACATTACTACCAATAAAAAAGAGTCCCCATCCGGTTACATTAAATCCAGCGTTTGTTGCAGGTGTGTTCAATGAAGTCGCTGTAGAGGCTTGTAGATCAACAAAACCACTCCAGTTAGAAGTCCTCCAACCATCAATGTCAGTTCCGATCCATTCTAAAACATTTTCATCACCGCTATTTGAACCTATTGGTTCAATATTTGCATCATTCAAACTATTTCTTGAAATGGTAGAATCTTTTATACGATACTGAAGACGATTAGCTATCTGCTTGACAGCTACTTCACTCTGGTTCTCAAGTCGATTAAATGTATTACTATAGACATAGTTTTCGTAAACCTTATAGAGCAACTCAGCTCCAAACGAAGACAAAATACCAAAGATGATGATGACAAAAATAAGTTCTATAAGAGTAAAAGCTTTACGCATTAAAATCTCCTCTTAGCATAGTCAACTTCACCAATATTACAAGTATATGCACGTAGTCGTGATACAACTACATTCGTACCATCTATGGTCGCATTGATCTCGACTTGCGTCATCTTAATGTTTGTCTGTTTTCCAGCAGGGGTAGTAGTAAACGCAAAATTTGTTACGTTATCATCAACAAAAATTCGACTTGCCACGATAGCGTATTGATTTTTTAGACCTAATTGCTGGCCTACTGCAGAATCATTAAACGATTCTGTAATGATGAACGGGACTGTCCCACTCTGTGCTGGTCTATGTGGAGTACCATCATTACTAAAGAACTGACGATGAAGATCTTCATCTATACTTCCTTTACGGAGCGTACTGTTTAAATCATATATACCAATACTCTGGTTCCATCGATTATAGTTCACATCTCCCGAACCATTTACGTCAAGTATCTTTGAGAGGGAAACTGCAGTAGCTGTTCCACCCAAAGAGTTATTGTCCCAAAGTAATGTTGTTGCCTCAGAAAGAACGGCAGACACTAAGAAAATAGCCTCTTGTGCAGCATTGCCTTCCAAGGCTTTATTATTCACAGCAATCATCGTTGGTATTGTCAAAACAACCACTGAAATCAAAACGATGGCAAAAATAAGTTCGATCATTGTAAATGCTTTACGCATGCTTGTATTAATGACTCGATTGATGGAAGTAACGATTACCATCTAATTCTCCGGTTCGTATTTTTATTTCTTGAACTATCAGTTTTATCTTGTACAGTAGACTCTGCACCACTGTTACTTGACCATTCTCCTGGTCCATAATATTCTAACTCTCCTCGTGCCGTTGTTGCCGCCGCATTATACTTGTCATAAATGAGCCAAGTCTGAGTTCCTGTTCCAGCTGTTACATTAACAGTACCTTTATATGGATAACCTTTAGAGCCAGAGTAGTTATACACTGCAGACGATGTCGCCCCATTTTGCGAATAAACTGCTGTTGTAGCTAATGGGATATTAGTAGTGGCTGCCGTCACATTGCCATCACCATTACCAGTGTTATGTACACTGTTTTGATACCAGTTTACACTGTCTATACTACGTCTAGGTGTTGTCAACAAGTTATTGATCAGAGTTTTGTTAGCATCTTTGTCTCCATAAAACTCATAATAGAAGGTCATGTTTCCATTACAATTACCCGTACCACACATTGCACGTGTTCTTGCCATGTGTACACGTCCATAAACAAAAGTTGCATCTCCTAAGAATGTTCCATTAGCTGACCCAGACACAGCATCTGTATCAGTGATTGTCAAGTTCACATCTGAACCAGAGACTTTAAATGGATTAATTGGTGTACTTGTATTTCTACTGAAATTAAAACGTGTCGAATTTTCATCTGTCTCTGAGACGACTGCAACACCACTTACAAATGGAAGATTTGCATTAGCAGGTATATGCGGTACTAATGCCAATGCTGAAGGATATGCATTTGCATCAACGCCTAACACAAAGTTAGTTAGTTGTTCATACAGACCATCATTTGAATCACTATAGTTTTGAGTTACCGAACCACCCTTAGCTTCTGCTTGAATTGTAATTGGCAAGCGGGCTGACATATTGATGTCTGTTGCTAGATATGTAAAACCGGAGCCATTATCATTGTCAAATAAATTAGCTGTTGTAATATTAAATCTAAATGGTTTATACGTCAGTCTAAGCGTACCTACAATACCACGTCCCAATCCAGATGCTGAAGTAGCATAAGGCGTATAGTTTGCTGTTGGTGTATCATCATTATCTATAGCAGTCCAATTTGTATCATTAAGAACAAGGTCAATAACACCGACTTCGTTATAACGTATGGTATAAGCACTATTATTACCATCTACAAACTGTGTCGCTGTCGCACCTGTTATCACTACTGTATTAGCACAAGCGGATGGAGGAGACGGATTTGCAGGTGGAGTTGATGCACTTGTAGCACAACTTGTCAGATCTGATTTTAAATAGGTAGTAGTAAGACCGATCTGCGTTGTTATCTGATCATAACCAAGAGTATTATTACTAGCTAAATCTTGCGCAAAGACGGTCAAGTTATAATCCTCACCAGCTAGCATTTTATTGGCACCAGATACTGGATGTGGAGGTGTTTGGTCTAATATAATTGCAATGTTATCTGCTTGAACGACTTGTGATGTTGACAGTACAAAGGTGTCTGGACGTATTGCAAAAGCATCTACCGATAACGCTGTTGTATTTTTATCTACTAAACAGGCTAAACAGCTTGGTTCAGTCTGATAATCAGGATAATTCACATATGGGTTAGTCCCTGACCCAAAATCAGTCCCACATGGACCTATATTACCATTTCTACAACTAGATGCTCGAGACGGATATGCAGTTGCAAGATCTGCCTCATTAGTAAAACATGACGCGATCCCAGTTAGGTTACTACTCGTTAGATTTTTCATACATGTTAGTGCATCTGTTGGTATAACACCATTTGGATCAAAGAACTTCATCAAGATCTTCGCATTTTTCGATGCTTGTGCTGGTATAACTAGAGACTCAGACGTTGTAGCTGTATTTCCGTTAGATAAGATTGCAGATGCTACTCGACCTGAAGAATTTAATATAGGCCCTTGTTCGACATAACTACTTGTCGTTGTATTATACTCACTCCAGTAGAGCAATACGGGTAAAGGTGCCTGTTGTGATGGAGCGTATGCTACAGGTAACCCACTAGACCCATCACCTAAATACACAATATCAAAGGTTGCTGTTGCACCAGCTCGTCGTGTTGTCAAGTCTGGCCCAGGACCATCACCTATACTTAAATCATTAGCTACATTATCTGTATATCTATCATAAACATAACCATCAACCGCATCAAGACCACCTTGAGTAGGTGTAATAGACGGTTTTCGTCCCCAAAATGAGTTGTTGAAGTTAGTACATTTTGGTAACGTAACATTTTCAAAAGTGATACTAAGTTCATCACTTCTAAATGAAACTACATAGCTGTACGATACATTTGCTTCACTTTGAGCATATGAATCATATTCAAAATAAGCAGTATTAGTATTAGTACTAAGATTGGCATCTAAGTTTCCACCTGACGTATAGGTTGCTCCAGAACCAACGTTTAAGCTAAAAGTTCCTGCTGCAAATGAGAAAAGGTCAGTTGTATCAATTGCACTATCTGTACCTGGGGTTAACGTTCCTACATAAGGATATACATTGAAAGTTGGGTTATTATTATCATACTTTGTACTACTTAATACGTATGGTAAGATACCTTCTTGTCCAAACCCTCTATTGACACTCACATTTTCAGCCAATTCATTTGAATTATTATGTACATAAATCTTTGAACGGATCGTATCGTTAAAATCGACTTGAGAGCCTTCTCCACTCAACGATGTCTCTATCTCATTACCATTAGCATCTTCGCTTATAACAAAGAGCCTCTCTTCATAACAGACTTCTGGTTGATATAGTTCTGTCGCAAACGCCATCATACTTGGCGTCACGTAATCCCAAGTAGACTCAAGGCTGATATAAATTTTTGATATGTTCCGATCAGCATCACGGTATGCTGTCATAATAGATGAAACATTATAGTTTTCAACATCAATACCATTAGAGTTACTAAGTCCAATATCATTGTTATTGCCACTATCAACACTAATACCTGCTAGTATTGCATCAAAAATATTATCTGTATCTGTTGCACCTGGCATTGTATCACCAGTATCAGTAATATTTTTCTTAATCACCATACGATCATAATCATCATAGATAAATTCACCCTCTCCTGCAAAAGCTGAAAACTGTGAGTTAACCGCACCATACCTAGGTAGTTTAAAGCCAGATATTTCCAC
>JAJRVE010000024.1 GCA_024277445.1 Campylobacterales bacterium | reverse complement strand
AGTAAAGTCTCACGTAAAGAGGAGGTGTAAGATGACACTACATATTATACGTAATGGTGAGAAGAGTGTTTATACGGTCGCTGAAACAGATGGTACTTTGTTGCAAGTGCTTAATGAGATAAAGACTACACAAGATGCAAGTCTGAGCTTTGCATCAGGGTGCCGTTCAAGTGTGTGTGGCTCATGTGCGGTGCGTGTTAATGGCAAAGAAGTACTTGCTTGTGCTTACAAACCACAAAGTGGTGATGTTGTTGAACCCCTTAAAAACGTTCCGCTTATCCGTGACTTGGTGGTCGACATGGAGAAAGCATTGAGCTTTAATAAGGTTGCAAAAAGTTGGGCTGTAAGTCCTGAAATCTTGCCTGCCGTGACACCAGATGCCGCAGAGATCAATGAGGTTCAGAGTGACTGTATCTTGTGTGGTGCTTGTTATAGTGCTTGTCCTGTCTATGCGGTGAACTCTGAGTTCATAGGACCGTTCGCACTAACACGTAACTGGCGTTATGTTAGTGATGTACGTGAAGATGATGTAGCGGGTAAGATCGCTGCTGTGCAGACAAATGGTATTTGGGACTGTACTTTATGTGGTGAGTGTGTGCCGGTTTGTCCACAGGGGATAGCACCGAAGTCTGATATTGATATGTTACGTAACAAGAGTAATGTTTTGGGGTATATGGATCCTAAGTATGCTTCTTTTGGTGGGGGACTAGATTTTGGAGCACCTAGTTTTTAGATTTTGTCTATGTTTTGTTTAAATTATTAATGAATGTTTTCACTGTTTAAATCTGCCCTTTCTCTTTTTTTCTCGGAAAAAAGAGAAACAGAAAAACCGCTCGCAACGGCTTCAAGCTCGATAGCTATCGAGTACCTTCCTTTCAGTCGTTGCGTTCCTAAAAACTGAAAACTCGCTATTCGCTCAAACAGTTCAGTTTTCTTAACGTAACTCCACTTCTTGCAGTCAGCTTTGCAGATGTTGCGAATGAAGAGCCAAGCGGTGACGCATTTTATTAATGTGAAAGCTACTCGCTTTCATCCCTGTTTGAACTATTTTGCAGTGTTGTCTTTTTTGAGTCGAAGCAGTTTGGAATTGCAAACTTGTTTACACTAGTCGTAAACAAGTTTACGGTTCCGAAGTGCTAATAAGTATTTAGTGTCAGACTCATAAAACACATTGGTCAATAAAACTACGGACTCGATTTCGCTCCTGCTACGTCTTGGTACAGTTAGCACAGCAATTGGTTTTCGTAACTCAGAGTACTAGATGGATACAGCAGTAATTGTGACCGCGTTCGCACTCTCTCTTTTTCCGCTAGGATATCTCTTTTAGAGCTGACTAGATGTCAGGTCTAAAGGAGTAAAGTCTTATATAGCTCACCTTATTGTGCGAGCAGAGAGAAAAAGTTGAATACTATTGATATGAAGTAATAAAAGAAAGTAGAGTAATCAACTAATAAAAGCTTTAGAAGAAAAAGAGGTTAGAGCAGGAAAGGGAGGATTACTTTATAAGATCCCCATAATCAAAATGATTTGGTTTCAAATAAACCTTTCCCTTCTTCACCAATATCCGCTCATCATCAAACATCTTCTTCTCAAAACGCGCCTTAATCTTGTTACGCTTCTTCTTAGAATACATCTTGAGTTTTAAAAACTGTTTGAGTGAGACTACTTCATCATCATGCTCATCTACAACATCAATAACATCATCAAAAACCTCATTAACACTCTCTGTAGCAACAGCCTCTTCGATGACCGCTTCAACATTTTGATGGGTTAGAAATTTAGAGGCAACGACTTGAAGAACACTTTTGAGTTGGGCGTCACGCTCTTTGTAGATCTGCTCGATCTTTACCTTCTCTTCGATGAGCATCTGCTCACGCTGTTCTCTAAGAGAGCGTGTCTCTCCCTCAAGTTCGGAGATCTTAGCTTTTAAGACAGCATTTTCTTGCTCGATGTAGCTGTAGTATTTGTCATTGCCGGTTGTGGTGGCTTGAGGTTCACTCTTGGTCTCACCGACGACAACAAACTTGGTGCCATGTTCGATGACACAGTCAAGTGTACCACGACGAATACGGTTATGGATGGCCTCTTTAGAGACTTTAAAATATTCTGATGCTTCTGCGACGGTCATTTTACTCATAATTTTCCTTTAACGCATGTTCTCAAAGACGAGGGGTGCATCCCACTCCATAGCGCGAATCTCCCTGATAACCTTTTGAAGTTCATCGATCTGCTTTGATTTGACACGGATGTAGTCACCCTCTAAAACAGCACTCCCTTTGATCTTCATCTTTTTGATCTCTGCGACGATTTTTTTAGCCTCTTTGGACTCGATGTAGTCAACGATCTTGTAGACAACACGTCGATTTCCACCGCTACTGTCTTCTGTTTTTGCTTCGTCTAAGACTTTTGAGCTTAGTTTGTGTTTGAGAAGACGGGCGATAACCATGTCTTGTAAGGCTTCTAGTTTGTTGTCACTTGAACTGGTGAGGGTGAGCGTTTTTGCTTTTTCACTGTAGTCAATGTCTGCCGTAATCCCTTTAAAGTCATAGCGGTTACCCACTTCACGCGTCACTTGCTGGATCGCATCTTTAAAGTCTTGCATGTCGATTTTTGCTGAGATATCTACTGAATGTTCTTTTGCCATTGTTTACTCCGTGGAGGCTTTAAAAAGCCCTAGTTTTATTAACTAACCAAGTATAACAGATGCAAACTGAGATTAGTGCCTACGTCGCGGACGACCTGAGCTGTTTGACTTACGATCGGCCATACGTTTTTCCATGTTTAGCTTTTTAAAACAGCTTTGACAGATGGCGTATTTGCT
>JAJRVE010000023.1 GCA_024277445.1 Campylobacterales bacterium | reverse complement strand
GTGTCAGATAGGCTTGGGACACCAACGTCTTTCCATTCTGGACCTTTCTGAACTTGGGCAACAGCCTATGGTCTTTGAACATCTATATATCGTGCACAATGGAGAAGTCTATAACTTTTCTGAGATTAAAGAAGAGCTTCTTGTGCTGGGTTACAGTTTTGTCTCCCATACTGACACGGAAGTCATTTTAAAAGCATTTCATGCCTGGGGTGTTGCCTGTATTGAGAAGTTTCGAGGGATGTTTGCTTTTGTCATTTATGACACTCAGCAGCAGAAACTTTTTATGTTCCGTGATCGTGCAGGTGTGAAGCCTTTTTATTACTATGTTAGAGAGGGGCTGTTTTTATTTGCAAGTGAGCTGAAAGCTTTACATCAACATTCTGGTTTCTCCAAAACAATCAACAAAGAGGTTATCCCCACCTACATGCAGTTTGGCTATATCCCTGCACCTTACAGCATCTTTGAAGACACTTATAAACTAAAAGCGGGTCATTACCTCGAATTCAACATTCAAGATGCAACATTTAACATTACCAAGTATTGGGATGTGAATGCACTTTACTCTCAAGAGAAGATAGCTCAGCCTGAAGAAGTGGTTGTTGATGTCTTGGAAAGCAAGCTTAAAGAGGCTTTTGCCTTACGGATGGTCTCTGATGTACCTGTGGGTGTCTTCTTGAGCGGAGGTATTGATAGTTCTTTGGTGACAGCACTTTTGCAAAAAGAGTCTGACATTCCACTCAAGACGTTTACCATAGGTTTTGAAGAAGAAGGCTATAACGAGGCAGAACAAGCTAAAGCGATAGCAGGTTATCTAAAGACGGATCATACTGAGTATTACTGCTCAAAAGAAGATGCCTTAGAGGTCATCCCTGAACTGCCTAAGATCTATGATGAACCTTTTGGCGATAGCTCGGCTATTGCTACTGTCTTAGTCTCTAAACTGGCTAAAGAAAAAGTCTCTGTTGTGCTTTCTGGCGATGGTGGGGATGAGATGTTTTGTGGTTATAGTAAGTACTTTGTTCTTGACAAAGCTACCAAGTATTTAAACCCAAGTTTACGAAAGACGATACTTCAAAAAGCGATAAGCTTTTTAAATGAAGAGCGTGTAGAAACGTTAAACAAGCTCTTGCCTAAAGCGAAGCAACAGACAAATATACGTGACAAGTACCAAAAGTTTCAACGTGCTATCAATTCTGAAAACCTTGAGGAGATGTTTGTTGCGGCAAGCTCATATGTTGATCGTGATGTAGTCCAAACCTATATGAATCGTCACTCCGGACTTGACCTGGAATCTACAAGCGATGAATCTCGAACTGAGTTTGGGATGACGACTTGGTTACAAGAGACAAATTTTGAAAGTTTAAAACAGCTTGAAGGGGTGGACGCTCTTGAACAGATGATGGCCATAGACTACCAGACTTTTATGGTGGATGATGTTTTGACCAAGGTTGATCGTGCGACGATGAGCCAGAGTTTGGAGGGAAGAGAACCCTTGCTTGACCATAAGGTCATGGAGTACGTTACAACAATCCCAATGAACGTGAAGTATAAAAAGCAAAAAGGAAAGTACTTACTGAAAAAAGTGTTAGAAAAGCATCTTCCTAACGAATACTGGGAGCGACCAAAGTCTGGTTTTCAGGTCCCTTTGTTTGAGTGGCTGAAGAGTGACTTAAGAGAGTTATTAGACAAATACTTAGATTATGATCGTCTTCAAAAAAGTAATATCTTTGATGCTGATGTGGTACACAAAACTTTGCAACAATATTATAGTGGTAAGTACATCAACATTAATGAACTCTGGTTTATCTTGATGTTTGAGATGTGGCGTGAAGAGTGGATTAGTTAGTGTTATTACGAGACCCAAAATCATCCACCAAACTTTTGTTGGTTGGCTTAACTGTAATTATTGCCTTTATGTCATTGCTACTATTAATGTACTTTGATGTACTTTCAGAAAATGTGTTTGGCTTTATCCATTGGGCAGGTGGTCGTAGCCAACCTTATTATGGTCTGCTTATGGGGCTATTGGCTTTTGTCGTTTTTACGTTATTAGTCATCTCTTTTACTAAAGATAAAGTCATCATTAACAGTTGGTTAGTGAAAGCTTTTGTCACATTAATACTGATGATTCCTTATGAGATGTATTATGGTCTTGATGCTTTTCGTTACTTCTCTCGTGCTGTCTACTATGGTGGTACAGGCCTTGTCACCGAAGGAAAATCTGGTACAGCAAATATTATGTACTTTAACCATCTGTTTACCTACTTGGTGGGTGAGAGTTATTACTCTCTCAAGCTTTTAAACTCATTTATCGCTTTTTTTGGTTTGGTCTTTCTTTATAAAAGTTATAGACATATCGTTTCTAAGAGTGGGTTTGATGTTAAAGGGGACCTCTTTTTATACCTCATATTTCTTTTTCCATCCATCGTATTTTGGTCATCCATACTTGGGAAAGATCCGCTAAATCTATTTTTTGTAGGTATGTTTATCTATGGGTTTATAAGGTTTATGGACAGGCGAAGATTACGATATTTGCTACTTATTATTATTAGTATTGCAGGTGTTTACCTTATCCGTACCTGGTGGTCAGTTATCATGATTATGACGATGATGTTTTACTTTGTGCGGATTAACTCGAGTATACACCTTTTGGGGTATCTATTGCTCTCTCCTTTTATATATATGATCTTCGCAAAGTTTTTGGCAGCACAGCATATAGGCTCTTTTCAAGACATCTTCGACAAGATGAGTTATACCTCTAAGGTAATGGCGTATGGCGGTAGCTCTGTTGATAGCACTGCAATTACAGGGTTGTTTGATTACATACTGTACTTTTTTCCTAACCTCTTTACTTCTTTATATCGTCCAATGCCCTGGGACATCTCCAACCCCTTTACGCTAATGGCTGCGATAGAAAATGTTGTGTTATTTTACTTGACATATAAATATGTATTTAAAAATTGGCGTTTTATCTTACAAAACAAGTATCTGAGGTTTTTACTGCTTTTCATCTTTTCATGGGCACTTTTTTATGTCATCATCTCACCAACCAACTTAAGTGTCGCGAGTCGTTTTAAGTTACAAGTTTTACCTGCTATGTTAATGATGATTGGACTTTCACGGTATGTCTATAATGAAAAGATGGAAAAGATATTACAACAGAAGAGAGAGCTTAGAAATAAATTGTCCATAAGACAGCAAAGTAAAAGAGCAGGGAAATAGAGTGCTGTTTTATCATCTTAAACATGGAAAACTCTCTTTCATCGGTAAGCCTATCTTTATGACTATGGTGACTGTCGAACTGTTGTATGAACGAATGGTAGATGGGCTAAAAGGTAAACACCAAAGTTCAAAACTAGTTGACAACGAGCTTACAGCGATTATAAAGACATTTGAACGCCCTGCTGCGTTAAAACGGCTCATAAATAGCATACGACGTTTTTATCCAAAGATGAAGATCATTGTGGTGGATGACAGTCGTGAACCATCTATGCTTGATGGTGTTGAGAACATTGTAATGGAGTATGACAGTGGTGTTTCTGCTGGACGTAACAGGGCACTTGAGGCAGTAAAGACAAAGTATACGCTGTTACTAGATGATGACTTTGTTTTCTATAGAAAAACAGTACTGGCAAATGCATTAGAAGCTATGGACAACTGTTCAGAGATTGACATTATGGGTGGTGTGACAGTTAACCTTCCTTTGTATCGTGTGGTAGATTACAAAGAAGCTAAATTGTTTCCTGTGAAAAAAGAGTCATTGAAGGTAAAGGGTACTTTTGTAGCAGGGTTTCCAGTTTATGACAAGATAGCTAATTTTTATATAGCTAGAACGGACCGTTTAAAGTTAGTAGCTTGGGATAGCAACTTGAAACGTTTGGACCATGCTGACTTTTTCACACGGGCAAAGGGTGTTTTGCTGAGTGTTTATAATAAAGAGTTTAAGGTTTTACATGCACAAACACCTTATAATGACGCATATATGAAAAAACGTTTTTCGATAGAAGATGATCAGAAACGATTACGTGATAAGTATTATGCAAGTAGTTTATTAAAACAGCAAAAGAAAATAAATGAATAACAAGACCATCACCATCATCATCAACACCTCATGGAATGTCTATAACTTTCGAGTAGGGCTTTTGAAAGCTTTGGAGGAAGAGGGTTACAAGATCGTGGTAATCGCTCCTTTTGACACTTTTTCACATAAACTTGAAGCATTTGGTTTTGAGTACCATGAAGTCAAGATGAACAACAAAGGGACAGACCCCTTTGAAGACATGAAACTGACCATGGATTTCTGTCGACTGCTACAGAAGATCAAGCCTGTGGTGAGTCTGCACTACACGATCAAACCAAACATCTATGCTACTTGGGCTGCTAAACTTGCTGGGGTGCCTGTTATTAACAATGTCTCTGGTCTGGGGACGGTGTTTTTGGATGATAGCTTCTCTTCTAAGGTGGCGAGGTTGCTTTACCGTTTTACTTTTCGATTCTCAAAGAAGGTCTTTTTTCAAAATGCATATGACAGAGAACTCTTTGTCCAACAAAAGCTAGTCGATGCCAAAAAGAGTGATCTTCTACCGGGTTCAGGGATCGACACGAAGAAGTATATCCCTGTCAAACACGCTGTTGACAAAGCGAAGATACAGTTTTTGTTCATCGCCCGTCTCTTAAGAGATAAGGGACTTTTTGAGTATGTGGATGCAGCACGTATGTTGAAGAAGACGTATCCTGAAGTGGAGTTTGCGGTACTGGGGCCGTTTTATCCTGGTAATCCGACGGCTGTCACAGAAGAGGCGATGGAGCGATGGGTAAAAGAGGGGGTCATCCACTACTTGGGGAAGACGGACAATGTTGAAGCCTTCATCGCTAAGTCAGACTGTGTGGTGTTGCCTTCATATAGGGAAGGCCTCTCTCGCGTCTTGCTCGAAGCCTCCATAATGGCGAGACCTATCATCACGACTGACGTGCCTGGATGTCAAGAGTTGGTGGATGAAGGTCAAAATGGCTTTGTCTGTAAACTAAAAGATGCAGATGATCTGGCAGAGAAGATGGAGAAGATGCTGTTACTTGAGGATATAGAGCGAGTGCAGATGGGGTTACATGGTCGTCAGAAGATTATAGATGAATTTGATGAGCAGATCGTGATCGATAAATATAAAGAGGCGATTGATTCTATCTTAGTATAAGAACGAAGAACTCTTGCCCTTTACTCTTAACGCTTAAAGTACTTAGTGACAAGCCGATAAGGCCTGATAAGGGGATATAAAAAGAGCAGTTGCTTAGGCAGTTGCACAAACTTGAAGTCATCGAACTTGGGTGCGAAGAGTGCTCGGTAGGCAAAGCGGAGACGGTCGCTGATGTTTTCTCTCATCTGCCATAGAAGCCAAAAGGTGCTGTAAGACTTAGTCCCATCTTGTTCAGAGTAGTGAAGAGTGATGACCTGCTTTTTTAAGGGTGATAGCTCTTTGTCTGCTGCTATCTTTGTCTTAATCTCTTGAGGGAGTGGAAGGCTGAAGAACTCTTGGGCTAGTGAAAGTCCAAAAAGTAGCATACGTTCAATGCCTAATGCTTTAGCTTCTTGCAGTAGTACATCCCACTCCACATGCTCTTGTGAACGTACTGCTCTATCGATATCACAGACCCATTCAAGTCGCTCAAAAAGGTGTTTGGAACCGTGGGCACAGAGGTAGAGAATATGGTTGGTGAAGGAGAGCATCTTGATGCTTTGTTTATTGATATCAATGCGCTCATTTTCAGACCATAACTTTACTTCGTTCCAGTCTATGGCGTAGTTGCTAGAGAGCAGTTCCCAGTGGATCTCAACACGGATAGAGCCTTTTTGCAGACCAATGACGTTAACACAGTTGTAAAAGGTCTCTAAGGTACTTTCTTCAAGTTCGATCTCGGGAACATAGCCCCTTGTTTGCAAGAGTAAAAGACTCTTCTCTATATCATCTCGTTTGATTAAGATATCCAAGTCGCCGTATTGACGAAGGGTGATGCTTCCATAGGCAAATGCTCCTAGAACTGGCCCTTTAAAGGCCATAGCATCAATACTGTTGTTCTCAAATAACTGCATTAAGTCTAAAAGTTCAGCACTCATTAACATGTTGTGTTGGGTGATGCGCATACTGCTCTGTTTGTAGCGTTCTTGCATCTCTTTTGAAAGCGAGTGAGGTTGTATGGCTTGAACACTTTTGTAGAGCAGGGGATAGATGCCATGTTGGTGCGAGAGCGTGTGAAGTGAATGGTACGCTTGGTCACTATAGCTTGCGAGTGTTAATGAGAGGGTTGTTGTCTCAATCGTCTCTTGACAACAATCTATCATAAATTGATATTTGGCCGATAAGATCAAAAAGTCTTGTTTCTTCATAAAAAGATTATATCAACAGAGAACTTACAGTGCGTGCAGATAGGGTGTAAAGGCTTTTTAACTTCACTCTAAACTTAACACAATATAATAACGTCTATTTAAAATTAGAGAGAATTATGTATAAAATTTTAACGCTAACCTTTTTTACCACCATATTGATATTCAACGGCTGTAGTATGAAAGAGTACACCCTTTTTCAAGATGAGAACCGTTCGGAAGAACCTACTGATATTAATGACAGTGTTTACCATGATGAGATGGTCTTTGAAAACAAGATCATGCCGAACGACCGTGTCGGAATTATGGTTTACAACCAGTCTGGAGCAGGTCCTGGACAGTTGACTTCGATGATCAGTTCACGTGGTTCTCAGCAAGGTGGTAGCTCTAGTAGCCAAGAGACACAAGGTCTGTTAGTAACACAAGATGGCACGGTGCGTTTACCGTTGATCGGAAGTGCGACGATCCAAGGACTGACGGAAGATGAAGCAGCTAAATACCTTATGGAAGAGTATGGTAAATACCTGCGTAACCCCTATGTGACTGTTGAGATTATGAATCAGCGTATTTACATCTTGGGTGAAGTGAAAAAACCAGGTGTCGTTCCAGTGACCAATGGTACGATGAACCTTATAGAGGCAATCGCGCGTTCGGGGGACCTGACAGACTATGCGGAGCGCCGTGGTATCTTAATCCTTCGTGGCGACCTGCGTGACCCTGAAGTGCGTATGATAGACTTGACCCATATGTCAACCATCCAGATATCGAGTCTTTTTCTTAAACCTAACGACATCGTCTATGTTCAGCCACGTGCCTCTAAAGGACGTAAGATTGCCTTTGACGAGATCTCACCACCTTTTCAATTGGTCTCATCAATCTTAGCGCCATTTGTTAACATTACCTATCTTGCGAAAGCGTGGAACTACTAATATGAATGAAACAACCATCAACCCACAAAACAACATCGATGAAGATGAGATCGACCTCAAAGAGGTCTTTAGTACCTTAAACCGTTACAAATACTCGATCATCGTCTTTGCCATCGTCTTTACAATCGGTGCGAAGGTCTTTGCTTACTTTAAAGACAATGTCTATGAAGCATCAACTACTATCGAACTTGAACAACAGGGTCGCGGTGGTGCGGGTGATGACATGATGATGCTTGCTCTAAGTGGTGGAGGTGCTAACCTTGACAATGAGCAGTTTATTTTAAAGTCACGCTTCCTCTCAGAGAAAGTTCTTCGTGGTCTTGACATCGGTACACGTTACTTTACGACGAAAAATCTACGTACGGTCGAACTTTATCGCACCTCTCCGTTTGTGGTTGTGACGAAAGAGATGGATAGCGCCTTAGAAGGTACGAAGTTTACGATGGAAATCCTAGACAATGAACGTTTTATTTTGAGTGTTAAGCCTGTAGTGGGGATGAAAGAGAAAGCACTTGTTGCCTTTGGTCTTATTGAAGTCCCTGCTGACAAGCCTAAAGCATATTCGCACGAGCACACCTTCGGTGAAGAGATAGTAACCGAGTGGTTTACCTTGACCATCAATAAAGTGTTTGACATTGAAAACAGCCACTACGCTTTTTCTGTGATCCCTAACGAGAAGATGTCAGGTTTTATCCAAAATGGCATCGCAACATCATTGGTTTCTAAGAGTGGTACCATCCTCAAAGTGACGTTTCAAGACAATGTAGCACGTCGTGCACAAGAGATCATCAATACACTGAGTACGCGTTACTTGCAGCAAGAGTTGGAAGAGAAGACACAAGAAGCGGACATGACTTTAAAGTTTATTGATGCTCAGATCGAAGAGATCAATAAAGATGTTGAAAAGTCACAGGGTAAACTAGAACAGTTCCGTTCGAACAACACGATGACAGTTGACTCAACGTCTCAAGCGATGATGACAGCGCAGAACATGGCAGATTATGAGAGTAAACTACAGGCACTTGAGATCGAGGCTAATGTTCTTAAAAATGTACAAGAGTACATGAACACAGGGAAAGACCTCTCTGGTATCAGTCTTGGTTCTGCAGCTTACACTGACCCTGCTTTAGCACAGATGATCCAGAAGTTACAAGAGAGCATTATGGCGCGTAACTCACTGCTTGTTGAGTTTACAGAGTTGCACCCAGATGTTATTAAACTGACTGAGGCCATTAACTCTATAAAGTCTTCCATAAAGTTTACCCTTACTAATGATGTCAACATCATCGAACAGCGTAAAAAGACACTGCGTCGATACATTAGAAAGTACAAGCGTTCACTCGAAGCACTGCCTGAAAACGAGCGTAAACTGGCTAACTTGACACGTAACACCTTAGTCAATGAGAAGGTCTATAATTTCTTGTTAGAAAAACGTGCAGAGACAGCAATACTTCGTTCATCAACTGTATCTAAGACACGTGTTCTCGATACAGCACTTCTGCCGGATCTGCCGATCAAACCGAAACGTCTGCTTATTATCTTAGTAGGTATGATCCTAGGATTTATAGTCGGTATCGCTTTAGCCTTCTTGCGTGCGTTCTTGGATGACACCCTTAAAACAGCAGAGGACATCGACAAGATCACGAACATACCGCTTTATGGTGCTGTGCCTCAGCGTAAAGACAAAACAACGCGTTCGCAGTTTGAAGAGGCGATGCGTGTACTTCGTACCAACTTGCAGTTTGTGGGTGGTGCTAAAAAGTCCAAGGTCGTTGCCTTGACTTCATCTATCTCAGGTGAGGGTAAGACGACCATCGCTGTTGCTTTGGCAAAAATCATCTCTGCTACCGGTAAAAAGGTGATTATCTTGGACTTAGACATGCGTCGTTCTCGGATGCATGAAGAGTTTAGCATCACAAACAAAATAGGTGTCAGTTCAATTTTATCTGGACATAATAGTACTGATGAAGCAATTCAAGTAGGTGTTGAGGAAAACCTAGATGTCTTAACGGCTGGACCTAAGCCACCAAACCCTTCTGAACTTTTGGTCACTTCTGGTTTTGATGACCTTATCGTTACGCTTTCTGAACGTTATGATTATATTATCTTAGATACACCACCAATCGGTCTTGTGACAGATGCTATGATCTTGTTGAAGATGGCAGATGTTGGACTTATTGTTGCACGTGCAAATTACTCTAAAAAATCTTTCCTTAAAAACATAGAGCGTTTTTCTAGTGAGCATGAACTGCATAATCTTGGCTTTATACTCAATGGTATAGAGTCGAGTGGTAAGCAGGGATATGGATATGGATACGGATATGGTTATGGAAGCGGCAAAGGCTACTACGATTAAAAGTTCCAGCTTCGGCGCGATTTGCACCGGAGTTCACCTCTCTATCATGATGGAGGGGGACACGGCGTTCCATTCTTAACGCTACGCTAAATGGAAAGTCATACCCGAAGGGGCAGACCCTGTCCCTCTGCTGGAGGGTTGTAACTGTTAGATCTGAAACTTTTAATGACGGGGAAACTTGTTTGGGGTGGGAACTTTTCGACGAGCTGGGTCTGCCCCTTCGGGTATCGCCGTCGATCGACGTTGCTAACTTTTAAGCAGTTTGTATTGTCCGTCATCCCTGCGAAGGCAGGGATCCACGAGCTAAAACTTGCCAGAACTTTAAGATACACTCAAGATGAACTGCGTCATCTTCTTAACACTTAACACTTAACACTTAACACTTAACACTTAACACTTAACACTTAACACTTAACACTTAACACTTACTTCGCAAGAAACTTCT
>JAJRVE010000002.1 GCA_024277445.1 Campylobacterales bacterium | reverse complement strand
CTTGCGCTACCATGATGATAAGAAGTTAATACTACTACAAAAAAGTAGTGAATAGTAAAATTTCTATTTATTACGTCATAGCATTAAAACAACTATGCTACAATGGCGTCTTATTAGAATTATTTATCATAACTAAGGAACAACTATGTCAGAAAACTTATCTACCGGTCTCCTCTTTAAAGAAGCACTTTTAGCTTACAGCGAGAAGCATAAAGATGATGAAGGTGTCTGTGGTGTTAAGATCGACATGCGCCCTCAGGCTATTGATCTTGTCGTCGGGATTAAATTTGTTGATGGTGAGTCTCACCTTACTGTCTGTACTGCTGGTAAGAACTGTGAAGGTGCTGATGACAGTGTCTTTGAAACGCTATCAGAACCACTTCAAGCCATTGGTGTTGAAAGCAAAAGCGGTGCAGGTATTATGATCAAACGTAATGCTCAAGTCGTTACGACTGAAGAGGGTTGTTCAACAATCGAACAAGTAGAAGAAGAGGTAGTCACAAAAGAAGCACCAAAAAAACGCGGTGGTCTGTTTGGCCTCTTCGGCAAAAAATAATTTATCGTTCGTAATCCACCACTTTACTCGCTTCTGTCACCTCTCTGATAAAAGCAACAACCTCTAAGTGAGCTGGATGTGTCGCATACTCTGCTAAGCCCTCTTTTGTCTCAAAGGTAGATATAAGTGAAAGGTCCATCGCGCGTTCACTACCATTAAAGTCAACACCCACTTCCATACTCAACAGTGGGTCTATCTTCTCCACTAAAGCATTTAATATCTCTTTTGTCTTGGCAATATTAGCCGCTTTATTGGCTTTTTTAAAATCAAACATCACAATATGTACAATCATCTTATTTCCTCATATAAATGTAACAGAATTTTACCCAATCTTGGTTATTATCTAAGTATGAAAGAGATATACGGAAGCCTCATAATGTTTTTTTACTTTTTAAAGTGGCCTATTTTCTTAGGGCTTCCTATCTTGCATTTTGCCTATGGACTCCATGCTACCTATTTTCTTATCGCTTTTTGGGTGCTCTGTTTAGGACTCATTTTAAAAGATTTTTGGATGATGATACGTGGAAAATAGTCTTTTCGACTTTATCTACATCCATGGTATCTTAATCGTTGGTGAGATTTTTATTGTTGTCACCCTACTTCATATGCTCTATCAGCGACGTACTCCGACGAGTATGATCTCTTGGCTTCTCTTTATGGTCGCACTCCCCTACCTTGCTATCGTACTCTACTTTCTCATCGGTACACGAAAGCAACCTACCAAAAACAACAAGTCGCCGCTTCAACTAAAAAGTTGTGGGACACGGGTAGACGAAGCAAACAACATTGATGGTATTTTACGTGCTAATGGTATAGCAGGTGTGAGTAGTCACAACAGCTTTCAACTCATTAACAATAGTGTTGAAGCCTTTGAGGTACTAATAAACGAGATCAAAAGTGCAAAGAAAAGCATTAGTATCAGCACCTATGTCTTTAGCAGTGACAGCGTGACTAAGATCATCTTACAAGCCCTCACCCAAAAAGCCTTAGAAGGAGTAGAAGTACGTCTACTCATAGACTCGCTAGGTTCATACAAACTCTACTTTTTACAACATACACTAAAGCCACTTCGTCAAGCAGGTGGTCAAGTACACTTTTTTATGCCACTTCTTCGTCTACCTTACCAAAACTATATCAACCTTCGTAATCACCGCAAGATCTACCTTTTTGATGAAAAGGTCCTTCTTTCTGGCGGTATGAATCTGGCTCAGGAGTATATGGGACCCATCAAGCGTACTGATCAATGGGAAGACCTCATCTTTAAAACAGAGGGTGACGCCACCTACCAATATGCACAGATCTTTGAAGATGACTGGTCCTATGCCACAAGAGAAGAACTACGTAGCGCCACTGTCCCCGCATCTAAGGTCCATGGCAATGCCTACATACAAGTTGTTCCCTCTGGTCCTGACATCAAGAGTGACGCCCTTTTAGAGGCTATCATTAGTGGTATTTATTCAGTAAAAGAGCGCATCTGGATTGTTACACCCTACTTTGTTCCGGATGAGAACCTCTCACAAGCACTCAAAATTGCTAAACATAAGGGCGTGGATGTCAAACTCATCACACCGAAAACGTCTAACCACCTCATCGCTGACTTGAGTCGGAGTTCATACATGCGTGAACTACAAGAGAACAAGATCGACTTAGTCCTCTACAAGGGCAACATGTTACATGCTAAAGCAATTTTGTTTGATGATACTGCTGCTATGATAGGCTCCGTTAACATTGACAACCGCTCACTACTACTTAACTATGAAGTCGTTAGTCTTGCTTACTCCGAAGAGATCATCAAAGGGATGGAGAAATGGATGCAAGGCTTTATAAAAAACTCTGATAGCCACTGGTCTGAACCTTCAAAAGGTCGTCGTATTTTAGAAAACTTCATGCGCATACTCGCACCACAGCTCTAAGCATGTTTATCCCCAACTACTTCCCCTCCAAGCTTCAGCATCAAGAGAAGATGCTCTCAGACACCTTTTCACTGCTAGTATGGAACATCCATAAAGAGAACCAAGAACTTGCATTTAAACACGCGCTTACATCACTTTTAGAGACCTACCCATCTGACTTTTTACTTTTTCAAGAGGTCAAACATCCTAAAGAGCAAACCTACTCACTTGACGACTACTCCTACGCCTTAGCAAGTAACATCGAAACCAGTAAGAACATCTTTGGCGTGACAATAGCAGCGCAAGTTCAGTTTAAATCCATCAACACCTCAGTCAGTAGTAACAGAGAACTAGGCGGTCTCGCCACCCACAAAAGCCGCCTCATTACAGAACATAGTTTTCAAGACGAAAGAAGCATCTACATCGTAAACCTTCATGCCATTAACTTTGTCTCACTCAAAAGCTTTACACTCGAACTCGCCAAGATCACACGTACACTGCAGACATACATTGGGCCCATGATCATCGGTGGAGACTTTAACAACTGGAGTCAT
>JAJRVE010000022.1 GCA_024277445.1 Campylobacterales bacterium | reverse complement strand
TATCTCTAAACGTCATTTTGAGAAGATCTTAGACTTTTATGTTCTTGAACGCCATGACAACGCTGTTAATGCCATCCCTTGGGATGAGATCATCCGTTTTGATGAGAACAACGCAACAGCTATTGATGCCAACTATGTGACGCCTGAACTGTGGCAGATGTTCATACCAGGTCTGCAAGAGGAGCGTGCTACTGAACTCGCCTCTGGTGAAGGTGGGTACTACGCACTTGCTGACCTTGGCTTGTCAGAAGATGAACGAAAAGAGATAGCGAAGTATAAACTCTCTTTTTTTCAACCTGTCGTTCATATCGATATTGAGGTGATGGAGAACAACAGCAGTGCACACATAGCATTTGACTACGACTTAAGCAGTAAAAAGGGTAAACATTTTGAATTTGGTATTTAGGACGAAGGCGAAAGCCTTTTTTGTTGATGTTGACTCCCCAGCATACACCCTTGATGAACCTGTTAACGTCATCCTTTCACCATCACTTTACTGGGTCAAACGTGTTAGTCTACCTATCAAGTACTTACGTGACGTCAAAAGCCTTCTTCCTTCACTTTTTGAGGACATCCTACCCGAGGGTAAGTATAGTTATAGCGCTATTAAAGAAGGCGATGAATTCGTTCTTTTCGCCTATAACGACAAAGAGATCCTAGACCTTCTAGCTGAGAAGGCTATCACGGCAAACAACTTAAGCAACGTCTATCTTGCACAAAATGAATTTAACACTATCGAAACCCCTGTCAAAGTCTCAGATGAGAGTGTCTTGACACTGCAAAACGGTGTTGTTGTCAAACTTCCACTTGCCCTTGCACCTAATGCAGAGACACTTGATCTTAATGAGCACACCTTCTCCAAACAGACCATCCACCTTACCCGCTTCAACCAGATAGCAGACAAAAAATCGCAGGTGGTCTTCGGCTCTATCTTAGGTTTTCTCGTTGTTATGTTTACGACCGAATGGCTTATCACCTCTTCTAAGACCTCTGCGATTATAGAGAAACAAGGCGAGGTCTTTAGCCACTACAACCTGCAAGCGACCTCTTTTCAAAATGAAGCTATACACGCCAAACTCAGCAACACCTTTGAACGCCAAAGTCGCATACGTGACATCTTGAATCTTGCACTTACCCTTAAACTCGGAGCAGATGAACGCCTTGAAGAGGTAGCCTTAGAGAAGAAAAAAGTGGTTATTGTAATTAAAACTGCGACTGAGGAATCGGGTACGAAACGTCTTGCCAAACTCAAAAAGCGTTTTAAACGCACCACAAGTCGCTTTGACAACGGTATCTATGTAATGGAGGTCAGACTGTGAAGATAAATCCTCTCTACATCGCCCTCTTACTTGTAATGGCCCTACTCTTCTCTGTCTATCAGCTTGACATCGCCAAGCAGCAGCTTCGTGACAGTAAGATCTCCCTTCTCAAAGTCGAAGAGATGGCGCAAGAGATCGATGCACTTAAACAGGCTTGGGATAACCCTAAAGTAACGAGCAGTGCTTTAAATAGGATTTTAAAGTCACCGCAACTCAAATCTGCCAATATCCAAAAGACAAAGAAGAGAGGACTAATTATCTTAAGCTCTAAAAAAGCGAACCTCAAAGCGACCAACTACTTTTTTGTTAAACTTTTTAATGGCGCCTTTATCTTACAAACATTCAATGTCAAACGTCTAGATGACGAGACTGTCAGCTTTAGTGTGGAGATCAAGACATGAAAAAAATAGCACTCTTTCTCTTTTACACGCTCTTCTTTTTAGCAATGTTGCTCTTTTTTACACCTAAAGAGAACCTCTACTACTTTGGCGAAGAACAACTTAAACCACTTGGTGTCATCATCGGATACGAAGAGGTAATCGATCATGGCTTTAGCCTTGAGATCAAAGATGCCAAACTCTATGTTCAAAAGATAAAGAGTGCCAACATCGACAGTACTATCATCCATACCTTTGGCGTTTATAACAGTGTAGATGTTGAGAACATTGTGCTTGACAGTACCTTTGAGCAGTTTTTCCCACCACTGATCAACCATCTCTCTCTGCATCAAAGCATCTTCTCTCCACAACAGGTCATCGCAGAAGCAGTGGGTGACTTTGGTGAAGCGCACGCTACTGTAAACCTATTTGACAGAAATATTTCGGTGATCGTCAAACCATCGAAGTTAATGCTTTCACGTTACCGAAACACACTCCGTCAGCTCAAAAAGACCAAAGAATGAGATTACCGTTATGACACTAAGTTCTAATCCAGCACTCATGCGTTTTGTACGTAATCTTCTTATTATCATCTTGGTCACGAAAACCATCTCACTTGTAATGTTATGGTACTTCCAAAGCGAAGGGGTGCACTACCACCCGAACAACTCCAAGCGCCCTGAGTACAAACGCTACAGTGCCAACAACCTCATAAAGCCTACAAAAAAACCCGATATCAGACAAGCAACAGAACCAACAACCGAAGAAGAAAAAGAGCTTATAGCCTATGGTCCAAACATCTCTAACATGCTTCTAAAAGGGCTGTTTAAACGTAAAAATGGGGGTCTTGTCATCATCGCCCTTAAGGCTAAACCTAACGACTCTGAAGTCATTAGTATTGGTGAGACCTTTCAAGGGTACACCCTTACTCGGATCCTTGAAAATGGAGCAGTCTTTACCAAGAACTCCCAGAACTATAGCCTCTACTTCTCAGAAGAGCAGCAACAAGATCGTTATACATCCAAATCAAAGTCACGAACAGTGGAAGATGTTGGTGGCATAAAGCAAGTCGCTAAAACTGACATCGTTCACTACGCTAAAAATGTCAAGCAGATCTGGAAAGATATCGGTATTGTTGAAGTCAAAAAAAGTGGTAAGATCGTGGGCTTTAAAGTGACCAGGATCAAAGCCAACACCCCCTTTGCTCAGCTCGGTCTGCGTAAGGGTGACATCATCATCAAGGCCAATAACAAGCCGATGACATCGTACAAAGACGCTATTGCCATCTACAAGGGCATAGATAAGCTCGAAGCCCTCGAACTTGTCGTGTTACGTAACAATCAAGAAACGGAGATAAATTATGAGATATATTAAACTACTATTACTTTTAACCATTATGACGACTAGCCTCAGCGCACGCGAAGAGGTCAACATAAAGTTCGACAAACTACAGATCAGCAAATTTATCAAGCTTGTCGCAAAGCTGAGTAACACCAACATCTTAGTCACCAACAAGATCAATGGTACCGTTGACATGATCACGTCTACACCGATTTATGATGATGAGCTTATGGGTATATTGGTCTCTGTTTTGGAGTCAAAAGGCTTTACGCTTATCAAAAATGGTTCGTACTATGAAGTAGTTCGCTCTACAGAGGCCGCGAAACATAATGTTCCTGTTGTACGTTCTGGCTACATCGCTCGTGGTCACACTATGGTGACACAGGCCATCAAAGTCAAGGGTGAAAATGTCGATATCGTGGCAGCCAAAGTCCGTTACCTGATCTCAAAGACAGCGAAGCTTATGACTATGAAAGAGTCTAACACCCTTCTTCTAACTGACTATCCTGCCAACATTCAGACCATTAAACGTATCATCAAAGATCTTGATACTCAAAACACTAAGACCATTGAGATCGTAGAGATTAAACATGCAGACCTGAAGCAACTACACGCACAGATCGCTGATATCTCTAAGTCTATCTTTAATGCTAAGGTAGCTACTCAAGGTGTTAAAGTACTTATCAACAATGACATCAACGGTCTTATTCTCATTGGTAATGCTAAGAACATCAAAGAGCTTAAAAAAGTGATCAAGCAACTTGACAACGAACAAAACCTTAATGAAGTCGTACAGATCATTCCTCTTAAAAACTCTGACGCTAAAAGTGTTCTCGCAACGCTCACAGAGATCGTCACCAAGCAGACCTTTAGTGATCCAAGCATGAAGCCAAATGTCTCGGCAAGTGAAGAGATCAATGCTGTTATCATCGTCGGTAATCCAGGCGTACTTAAAGGTCTCAAAAAGATTATTGAAACCCTTGATAAAGAGAAGTACCAAGTCTATGTCCAAGCGCGTATCGTTGAGATCAATAAAGATGATGCTGAACAGATCGGTATGAAGTACAACTTAGAAGCTTTTTCTGCAACCTCAGCTGGCCTCATCGCCTTTTCGGGTAATTTTGGTGGAACTTCTGCCCTTAGCATGTTAGGAGGAACCCTTCCTACTGGTGCACCGACTTCTGGTCTTGCACTAGGTGCTTCACTTGACTTTTTACAGACTAATGGTGCGTCTAAAACCATCTCTAGTCCCTCTATCCTTTGTGTTAACAACCAGGAATCTTCTATCTATGTGGGTAAAACTCTCTCTTTTGCAACCGGGAGTAATTCAGCAGGGACACTGGGAACGACCACTAACTTTAAACGTGAGGATGTTGGTTTGACACTTAAAATCAAGCCACGCGTATCTTCAAACGACAAGGTAACCCTAGATGCAGAAGCTGTCTTAGAAAATGTTCTTTCAGTAGACCAAAATGGCCAGCCTATCACCACAAAACAGAGTGTCATCACGCAGGCTATCTTACGTCATGGTGAGAGTATTATCATCGGTGGCTTGGTTAAGAACTATACTACCAATACAGAGACTAAGGTGCCGATTTTGGGTGACATTCCTCTACTTGGCTGGTTCTTTACCCATCACGACAGTAAGGACCAACAAGATAACCTCATTGTTATCTTAACGCCCTACATCATCGACAAAAGTGAAAAGCTCTCTGAACTCCAGAAGCAGTTGGGTGAGTTAACCCGTCTTCAGACCGAGTACAACCGAGAAGTTTTCACAGCCATTGAAGAGAGTTCAGATGCTACACAAGAAGAGATGAACAAGTAATGTTTACGCCACAACTTCACCACGACCTTAACCTAGAGACCGTTGAAGTCGAGGGAGTGCCCACTGAGCTTTTTGTCAAGAACTACTTACTTTTAACTACCGTCAATGAAGAGGTCGTTGCCTGTACTTCCGAAGAGTACATCGTTGAAGCGAGTAACTACTACAACAAGATCTCCGAAAAGTACCCCCTTCTTATCTTAGATGAAGAGTCTTACGAGCGCCTCTATAACCGTTACCTAGAACTGCGCACGGACAAACAGATAGAGACCATGCAAGAAGAGGGAGAGAACAGTGAAGACGATGACGATGAACTCTCTCTCACAGAGTTTCTACGTACCTCCTCGGACATTCTGACCTCCGAAGAGTCTGCGCCGATCATTAAGTTTGTCAATGCTCTTTTTTACCAAGCTGTTAAACGTAAAGCCTCCGACATACACATCGAAGTACATGAGAAACGAGGAGAAGTCCGTTTTCGTGTTGACGGAATTTTGACTAAAAATGTTGATCTAGAGAAGAAAGTTATCTCGCTGATCATTAGTCGTATTAAGGTCATCTCAAACCTTGACATCTCTGAAAACCGTGTTCCTCAAGATGGTCGAACTCAGATCAAAATATCAGGCGAGACGCTTGACATCCGTGTCTCGATCTTACCCACTTTTTATGGTGAGCGCGTGGTAATGCGTCTTTTGATGCAAAGTGGTTCTGTACCCCATCTTAACGAACTTGGATTTCCCGAAGAGACCGTACATGACATCCGTACACTCTTGCGAAACTCACACGGTATTATCTTGGTCACGGGTCCTACTGGTTCTGGTAAGACCACCTCACTGCACGCCTTTTTACAAGAGGTCGAGTCCCCTGAACTTAACCTCATCACGGTTGAAGACCCAGTGGAGTACAAGTCAGAGACCATCTCACAGATTCAAGTCAATGAAAAAGTGGGACTCACCTTTGCTGCTTCACTTCGCTCTATCTTACGTCAAGACCCTGATATCATCATGATTGGTGAGATCCGTGATGAAGAGACTGCACAGATCGCCGTTCGTGCCGCACTTACTGGTCACCTTGTCTTCTCCACTCTCCACACTAACTCTGCTGCTGCGACGATCTCTCGTTTAGCGGACATGGGGATAGAACCTTTTCTTATCTCTTCTTCACTGCTTGGTATTATGGCACAACGTCTTGTTCGTCGTATCTGTGACGATTGTAAAGAAGAGGATGTTGTAGCGGAAGACTTTGCCGCAGAGTATAACCTTGATCCCAGCAGCAAGATCTATAAGTCGGTAGGTTGTAAAAAGTGTAACTACAGTGGCTTTAGCGGTCGTCAGTCCATCGGTGAACTTCTTATTATGAACGATCTGATTAAAGATATGCTCAAAGAGACGACCGATGAGCACACCATCTCTAAAGCACTTGAAGGTGAGCACCTCGTTACCATCTCCATGCAACTTAAAGAGATGCTTCTACGTGGAGAGACCTCTCTAGACGAAGCAATACGCATCGGTTTGGCGCATGCCTAAAAGCTCCAAAGCCTTTACCCTTATAGAGGTGCTTGTCTCTGTGATGATTATCTCTGTGGTCATCGGTGCACTTCTACAGCTTTTCTCCACGAACTCCCACTCCTTTGCCTCAGTACAGCAGAAAATTCTACAAACACATAAGACATCCCTACTCTTAGGTAACGCAGTTTATGGCTATGAAAAGAAAACGGTGGATCTTGCTGAACTGGTGAAAGACTTTAATATCGATGATGATCTTCGACGTAAACTAAAACGTGAAAAAGCAACCATCATCTATACTGAAGTGACCAGTATAGACTTTGATGACGCGGCGGAGTCCATTGCTGAGATAGAAAAAGAGGATAACATCAACAACGAAGCCATCGAGACAGAGAGTGGCGCGGCTACCAACTCCTTAGAAGTTGGACGCACTACCTTAAAACTAGCAGATGAGAGTAGCTCATTTTTACGGGTAAAACTTCAATGAGACGTAACGCCTTTACCCTCATAGAGATGATGATCGCGATCACCCTCTTCTCGGTGATTATGATCTTTCTCTACCAATCCATGGCCACTATCGACAAGTCAAACCGTTTTTATGGTGATAAACTAGAGCGCATCGAAACCGAACAAGCACTCGTCAAGACACTCTTTCTCGACCTCTCTCTCTCACTTAACAACAGCGGTGAGATCAACAACATCAACAAAAATGAGGACATGCTCTTTTTACAGACAAGCCATGTACTTCACACACATGTCATGCCCTATGTTGTCTACTTCATAAAAGAGAAGCATCTTTACCGCGTTGAGTCAGCTAACAAGCTCTCTTACCCTTTTGAAAGTAATATCAATGCGCTCATCGATGACTTTGGAGAGGTCAAAACCTTTAGGCTTTATAAAAACAGCACCCACTTTCTACTACACCTTAGTCTCAATGGCAAAGAAGAGACCCTCCTCAAAATCCGACATCTCAATGCCCAATAATTCATGACAACACGCCATCCATCCAAACGCTACCTAGAAGTCGACTTTATACGTGGCATTGCCTTAGTGCTCATGGTCGCCTTTCATCTCTGTTTTGATCTTAACTACTTTCACTACATCGATATCGATATCCGTCATGGCCTTGACTGGCGCTATTTTAGATACCTCATATTAAGCCTCTTTATCGGCACAGTAGGCATCAGTCTTGTCTTAGCCAACCAAGAGGCTATAAACTACAAAAAGATCGCACTACGTGCAGGAAAGCTACTCCTAGCTTCCATCCTCATCAGTATTGCTTCGTATGTCATGAATCCAAACATGTGGATCTACTTTGGTGTCATTCACTTCATATTAGTAGGTTCGCTACTCGGACTATTATTTATCCGCCTACCCTACCTCTCGCTTGGCCTTGGCATCATTATCATCATTCTCTTTAACCTAGAACTCATCAACATGCATTGGCTCTACAACTATCTAAAAGCACCCCTCCACCTACCAAAATACACCGAAGACCTCGTCCAGTTCGTCCCTTGGTTCGCACTCATCCTCATCGGAATCTTCATCGGTACAAAAAAATGGTTTGATTTTAACTTGACAGCAAGCCCTATCGTCAATCCCATCGTCTTCCTAGGACGTCACGCCCTAATCATCTACCTAGTTCACCAACCCATCCTCTTTGGTATCTTCGAGCTATTAAAGCTAGTCAACAAATAGAAATGGCGAAGCCAAACGACAGCGAAGCGCATCGAAAAAAGCAACTGTACAGGAAAAAGTTGTAGATTTGGTGTAGATTGTGCTGAAGTGATCCCGCAGGCGTACATCGGTGCGTCAAGTGGTGAACTGAAGTGCAAATCGCGCCGAAGCTACGACTTTTTAGATTTAAGCTCTTTTTGCATTCGTTTATACTCTTTTTCGAACTTCTTACGTCGCCCATAAGACAACTTCTCAATAAAAAGCTTCCCAAGTAGATGGTCGATCTCATGCTGGATCGCAATACTTAAAAGCCCATCTGCTTCCAACGTACACGCTTCACCATCACGGTTCTGATAAGTAATACCAATACTCTCAAAACGCTCGACATCTTCATAAAACTTAGGAACACTCAAGCATCCCTCTTGATAAACTGTTGTGCCTTCACTATGCGTGATAACAGGATTAATGATCTCAAGTAAGTTTGCCTTGTCTTGTGTTCCTTCTTCATCATCATTGGGAAGGTTCACGATCAAAACATTGATAGGACGATCGACTTGGATCGCTGCAAGACCAATACCATTTGTGTTGATCATGGTCTCATACATATCATCTAAAAAAGTATGCAGTTTAGCATCAAATGTTGTCACATCTTTAGAAACAATTTTAAGGCGTTTGTCGGGGTAAGTAACGATAGGAAGCATCATAGATATATCTTTAAAGAGAGAGAATTACTCGCTCTTCTCTTTTTTAGTTAGGACTTCGTCAATAAGACCATATTTAACTGCTTCAGCAGCACTCATGAAATTATCACGATCTGTGTCTGCTTCAATAGTCTCGATCTTCTGACCTGTATTCGCCGCAAGAATGCCATTTAACTCAGCTTTCATGCGTAAGATCTCTTCAGCTTGGATAGCGATATCACTCGCTTGACCTTGCGCACCACCAAGTGGTTGGTGAATCATAATACGTGCATGAGGAAGAGCAAAACGCTTACCTTTAGTACCCGCACTTAAAAGGAATGACCCCATTGATGCCGCTTGACCGATACAGATAGTAGCCACGTCAGGACGGATATAGTTCATCGTGTCATACATCGCCATACCAGAGGTAACAACACCACCTGGAGAGTTGATGTAGAAGTAGATATCCTTTTCTGGGTCTTCTGCTTCTAAGAACAACATCTGCGCTACGATAGTTGAAGCTACTTGGTCGTTAACTTCACCACTAAGCATAATGATACGGTCTTTTAAAAGACGTGAAAAGATGTCGTAAGAGCGCTCTCCACGACCACTCTTCTCAACAACGTAAGGGATATAACTCATTACTTGTCGTCGCCATTAAGAAGCTTAGAAAGAACCTTGTCTTCTACCATTGCCATTTGAACTGCTGGTAGGTAACCTGACTCTTGGTACTGCTTGTAAACTGCTGCTGGATCTTGACCCATCTGCATAGCTTCGAAGTAAATTGTCTGCATAACTTCTTGTTCTTCAACAACAATACCTTCAGCCTTAGCCAATGCATCGATGATGAACGTAGCTTTTACAGAACGTTCCGCTTCTTTACGACCCTCTTCACGAAGTTCCGTTACTTTTTCAGCATTTTCTTGAAGCTCTTTGATCTCATCTTCGTTCATTGATTGCGCTTTTTTGTTAAGAGCCATATCCATCTCTTGTTCAACAACAAACTTAGGAAGTGCAACATCGATCTTCTCTACCAATGCTTCGAGAAGCTGTGGCTTTAGCTCAGCTGTGAAAAGTTTAGTCTTCTCTTCGTTTTCAAGTTGAGTTTGGATCTGCTCTTTTACCTTGTCCATAGTTGGCTCTTCTTCACCTGGAAGCATTTTAGCCGCAAGTTTAGCATCGTGACGAGGCTTTTTCTTCTCTTGGATCTCGTGTGCTGTTACTTTGAACTCTGCATCTTTACCTGCAAGTGCTTCACCACCGTAGTTAGCTGGGAAAGTAACCTTGATCACTTTCTCTTCTCCTTTTTTCATACCAATAACTTGGTCTTCAAAACCTGGGATGAACTGGTTAGAACCTAGTGTAAGTGCGAAACCTTCAGCAGCGCCACCTTCAAAAAGCTCACCATCAATAGAACCTTCAAAGTCAATAAGTGCCGTGTCACCCTCAGCAAGTGGACGATCTTCTTCAACCGTTACAAGCTCAGCTTGTTGCATCGCTAGTTCGTCAATACGCTCTTTTACTGCTGCTGCAGTGATTTTAGGTGTCTTGTACTCAGGTACAAGTTTCTTGTAGTCACCAAGATCGATAGAGGGACGGATAGCAACAGTTACTTCAACAGCAATGCTCTCTTCGCCTTTGTCAAACTTAGAGATCTGAGGCTCACCGATCATATCTTCGTTAGCAACACCAAGATCTTTAAGACCTGCAGAAAGTACATCACGAAGTGACTCAGACTCAGCATCTTGAACAAGCTTCTCACCGTACTGCTTTTTAACAGCAGAAACAGGAACTTTACCTTTACGGAAACCTGGAATGTTGGTTGTTTTAGCCAGTTGCTTAGCGATCTTCTCTACGTTTGCAGCTACTTCATCATTAGAAATAGTAGCAGTTACTGTTGCGTTTGCAGCATCGATTTTGTTAGTTGTTACGTTCATGGGGTCCCTTTGTTGGTGCCATTTTAAAGAGGAGCGACCCCTCTAGGCTTTATAAAAATTTTGGCAATAATATCTAAAAAGTGCTAATAGCTCTATTAGATAGGCAAAAGTTAGCGTTTCTCAGTCGTTTCGTGGTATCGTTTTATAAACTATTTTAAAGATATTAATGTGAAAAACAATAATCAAGAAGCATTTGAGTCTGCTGTTAAGACTATGATGAAAAGTATCGGAGAGGACCCAGAACGAGAGGGACTCCTCAAAACACCAGAACGTGTGTTCAAGGCCTATGAGTTTATGTATGGTGGTTATAAACAAGACCCTATCGAGATTTTGCGCTCAGCAACCTTTACGAGTTCTAACGATGAGATGGTACTCATTAAAGACATTGAACTCTACTCCACTTGCGAACATCACCTTTTACCTATTATAGGGCGTGCTCACGTTGCTTATATTCCCAATGGAAAGGTAGTAGGTCTCTCTAAGGTTCCTCGTGTGGTTGATGTTTTTTCTCGCCGTATGCAGATACAAGAGCAGTTGACAGAACAGATCGCTGAAGCCATTATGGAAGCACTGAACCCTAAAGGTGTTGCCGTTGTCATTCAGGCACGTCATATGTGTATGGAGATGCGAGGTGTTGAAAAAATCAATTCAACGACGACTTCTAGTGCACTTCGTGGGCTCTTTAAAAAGGACGAGAAAACTAGAGCTGAGTTTTTTAACCTTATTAATGCGCCGCAGGGGAATCGTTACTAAAACGATTTTCTTCTTTCTTTAGTTACTTCGGTTTCTATTTTGATACCTTAATATCTATTTTTGTTCTAAATTTTCGGTTGTATATTCATTTTAAATCTACTTTCATCTCATATACTCATACTTTTTTTCTCCGCAAAAAAAGTACGCAAAAAAGCTCTCGAAACGGCTTCGAGGTCGACAAGCTGTCGACTACCTTCGCTTCGTTCACTTCACTGCTAAAAATGGCAAACTCGCTTTCAGCTCAGACAGTGCCATTTTTTTAACGCAGTTCCGTTTTCTGCGCTCTACTCTGCAGATGTTTCGAAAGAAGAGCCAAGTGGTGACGCATTATTTGAAATTAAAAGCTATTCGCTTTTATCCCTATTTGAATTGTTTGGTAAGTGTTTCTTTTATGTGTCGTAGCAGTTCGGAAGTGTAAACTTATTTGCACTAGCCGTAAACAAGTTTACGGTTCCGAGAAACTGTTTGTACGATAACAGCAATTAGAACTTTCCAAGTGTATGGGCAGAGATGAGAGCGAATAGCTCTCACATTAATCAGTACGTCACCTCTTGAGCTCTTTCGCAACCCCTGCAGAACTGACTGTAAGGAGTGAAGTTCCGTTAAGAAAACTGAACTGTCTGACCAACGGGAGTTTTCAGTTTTTAGGAACGTAACGACTGCAAGGAAGGTACCCGATAGTTATCGGGTTCGAAGCCGTTGCGAGCGACTTTTCTACGATACGGAATTTAGTTCCGTCCTGTACGGCGCTTTAGCGCTGTGTGTTTCTCTTTTGGTCGAACCGAAAAGAGAAAAGTGTATGAGATAAGATTCGAGTCTACAAAATGCTAAAACTAAAAAAGAGAACCTGAAAAAAAGCAGCAAGAGAAGCATACAAGAGTCCTC
>JAJRVE010000021.1 GCA_024277445.1 Campylobacterales bacterium | reverse complement strand
TAGCGCTGGAAATGTGGTGACAGCTGTTGTGAGCTTATCTTCGCGTATCGGGTACAGTAAGGGTGGTAATCTTTATGTACGAAAGATAAAGGTCCTTAATATACAAAGTGACTTTATCTCTAATGAGATGAAACCAATGTTGTATGGGAGCATAGAGAGTGCGCTCAATGAGTACTATAAAAGCCGTCCTATCTATTCGCTTAAAGATGAAAAAGGGGTAGTGGGAATGGCGGTTGATGCCATAACGAAGGTGGTCATCTTAGATGAGGGCATTAAGATAGTCTTTTAGTCGGGCTTTTTATAGAAGCTGTAGTTCAAAGATAAACTAAACTAAGCTAAAAAAGCTACTCCCACTGCCTGAAAAAAACCAACCTTCTGGTTGCTGTTTTTTGAGTTGAGGGTAGAGCAGTAACGCAGGTTCAAAAAGATCATTGGCCTCAGTTGGTGTCATCATGTTCAGTACCTCGATTGAAGGCATCTCAGAAAATCTTTTGAGATCATCAACCGTTAACTCCTTATAAAAGTGTTCTCTAAAACCTTGATAGACCTTAGGTGTTGAGATCTCGATGTTTGGTGTAATAGTTGTGATCTTAAGTGGCTCTTCTTCAAAAGGTTCAACGATCTCACCAATACCTGAAACATTAGCACTCTGATAACCATAAACAAAAAACGGCACATCTGCACCTACTTTAGCTCCGATAGTCGCTAACTCTGGACGACTCAGTCCCAAGTGCAACACCTCATTACACATCAGCAGGTAGGTAGCTGCATCCGAACTTCCCCCACCAAGACCAGCAAAGGCAGGTATCTGCTTCTCTACCTGTATGGCATGACTCTGCATCAGTCGTTCGAGACTCTCTGAGTGTGTTGCTTCCAAAAGAGCGACATAGGCTTTATAGATGGTGTTCTGTTCTGTCTTACAGCTAAACTTCCCTTTAATGCTAAAGGCTTCTTCTTTTTTAGGCACAAAGGTAAGGGTGTCAAAAAGATTGTTCACCAAGACAAAACGTGAGAGGATCTCATGGTAGTCACCACGCATCCCCGTTATCTTTAAAAAAATGTTGACTTTGGCGTAGGCTTTATAGCTTTTCATGTAGGCTCACTCTGTTTAAAAGATAGTGGACACCCTCATCGTTAAACTCAAATATAGAGATACTCTCTCCATTATCGATCCAGTAGGTGCCATCTTCAGTCACTTCAAAATCTTCACGTTGAAGCTTCTGTCCCAATAGTATAGTCTCACTATCACCAAGATAACGGTTTTGTGGCATATTGAGACATTTTTTAATGTCAAGTGCCTTTTCATCATCAAAACAGAACTGACCCTCATTCAAACGTTCAAGTGCAGAGAGGCAGCCCCCTTCAACATTCAGCTTCTGACTTATAAGGGCGCCGAGTGAGCGAATATAGGTCCCCTCAGATACTGTTGCTTCAAAGGTGATGAATGGATGTGCATAGTTGATAAACTTCATCTCATGGATGGTTGAGTGGATGGTGTTGAGCATAACCTCTTTGCCCTCACGCGCTAAGTCATAAGCACGACGTCCATCGATCTTTTTAGCACTAAAGATAGGGGGATGGTACTCAAGTTCACCCTCAAGCGAAGCAAGCGCTTCTTTAACTTTTTCAAGAGGAATTTCAGGTGTCTCATCGATCTGTTTGACCATCTCGATATCGAGTGAGTCGGAGTGAGCACCTAACCAAAGAGTGGCGCGATAACGTTTGGGTGTCTTGTTGAGAAAACGAAAGAGCGAGGTGTACTTGCCAAAGGCAACGATGAGTACCCCTTTCGCAAAAGGATCCAAAGTACCTGAAAAACCAGCCTTTGCGGCATTGTACTTCCACTTTAATTTGGAGAGGTATTGGTTGGAGCCGATGTTTGATGGTTTATAGACCACAAACAAGCGGTTGATGTTGTCACGTTTTTTCTTAGCCATAATGTCTACTACTTAAGCATTAAAGACGTTCAACAAATGAAGCCAAGATGTCTCTGTGACTACCACCAAAGTTGATGGTGAGTTTAAACTCACGACCTGCTTTAGAGACGCCAAGTACACGTCCTGGTCCGAAGATCTTATGGCGTACTAAGTCTCCTTTTTTAAAGGCGGTGTTCTGCTCGACTTTGAGTGAGCCAGCACAGAGGCCTGCTTCGGTCAAGAAACGACTTTTACTTAGGTCGGTTCTTCGACCTTTATAAAAACGGCTGTTTACATGTGAAAGGGTTAAAGTGTCTTTGGCACGGGTAAAGGCGACGTAACCAAGACGGCGCTCCTCTTCCGTGTCACTACCATCACCGATGAGGGGTAAAAAGCCCTCTTCAAGACCGATGATAAAGAGATGTTCAAACTCCAAACCTTTAGAGGCGTGGATACTCATGATGTAGATACTCTCCCCTTCAACTGCGTCTTGGTCGCTTTGGAGGGTTAGCTCGTTTAAAAACTCATCAAGGCTTGCCTCGGGTGACTGCTTGATAAAGTCACGGAAAAGTCCATAAAACTCATCCATATTGGCAACACGTTCTGTCTCATCGGCCAAGTTTTTGTAGATGTCTTTAAGTCTAAAGGTCTCTTCTAAAACATCAATAAACTCATAAGTAGAGTGTTCCGCCACTTCGATGACCTTGTCAATGTCTGCCACAAACTGCTTGAGTGTCTGGGTGTTTTTCTTTTTAACAAGTGATTCTAGTTCAGCAACACTGCTTTGTTTGATGTAGTCATACATCGAAACAGTCTTAGTGATGGCAGCAAGCTCGATCTTCTCAACACTTGCCTTACCGAGTCCACGTTTAGGTTTATTGATGACACGTTTCATAGAGAAATTGTCATGTGGGTTGGTAATAAGACGGATGTAAGAGATAAGGTCTTTGACTTCAGCACGGTCGTAAAAGCGTAGACCGCCTACCAGCTTGTAAGGGATGTTTGAGCGGTTTAGTCCCTCTTCGAGTGAACGCGAAAGCGCATTAACGCGGTACAAAATAGCGATCTCTTTTGGTGCGATACCTTGGTTGATAAGGTCGGCTATCTTAGCAGCTATCTTACGTGCCTCTTCATTTTCATCGTTAGAACTAAGGGTAATAACCTCTTCTCCGCCTTCACGCGTAGGTACTAGCTTTTTGCCAAGACGGGTACGGTTATGTTGGATGAGATCATTCGCCACTTTTAAGATCGAAGCACGTGAGCGGTAGTTCTCTTCGAGTTTAACGACCATGGTGTTTTCAAAGTCCTCATGGAACTCCAAGATGTTACGAACATTCGCTCCACGCCAACCATATATACTCTGATCATCATCACCCACAACACAGAGATTATTATGTGAACTACAGAGCATTTTAAGTAGTCTAAACTGCAACTCGTTGGTATCTTGGTACTCATCAATCATAATGTACTGATACTGCTCACTGGTACGTTTAGCCAACTCAGGATTTTCTTCAAGAAGACGGTAGGTGAGGGCGAGCAGGTCATCAAAATCAACAAGATTGTTTTCAAGAAGATATGCCTCATACTCTTCATAGATCTTAGCGATCTGTTTGTAGTTTTTAAGCTCCGCTTGTGCATAGGCTTCACTAGGGGAGATCAGCGAGTTTTTATAGCGTGATATCTCACTGGCTATAAGAGGTAGAGGAAGTTCTGCATTGATCTTTTTGATAATACGCTTTTTGTCATCTGTATCGATCACGACAAAGTTGTTTTGACGTTTAAGCAGGTGGATGTTGAACTTTAAAAAGAGCAGACCAAACTTGTGAAAGGTACAAAGCAGTGGCGGATAAGAGGTAGGGTTGATCATCGCAAAAGCACGCTCTTGCATCTCTTTGGCTGCTTTGTTGGTAAAGGTTAGGGTCAGGGTGTTGTTCGGTGCGATGCCGACGACATCTAAGAGATATGCTAGACGAGAGGTGATCGTCTTTGTCTTACCACTACCAGCCCCTGCCAATATAAGAAGAGGACCATCAATCTGTTTGACGGCGGCGCTCTGAGATTCGTTAAGAGAGTTAAATATTTTATCCATGCTTGTCTGCTGTCTTTTTATGTATATAGATTAATTATAGCAAAATGATGTAAAAACTCGGATTATATGTCATTTTGTTTGGTTTGAGAAGTATTTTACTTTATTAGTAGTATTGCTAATAGTTATTTTATCAACCAATAATCACATTAATATTAAAATAAGCAGAGGTTATCTTAATATGAGAAATTTATTTATAATTGTGCGTTATAATACTTGTAATTGATTATTTTACATAGAAGGATAGCTTATGCTAAAAGATTTTGCGAAACTGCACACTTTTTTGACAGTGATTAAAGAGAAGAGCTTTTCTAAAGCCTCTGCAAAGCTTGGTATCTCCCAGCCAGCGGTAACACAGCAGATAAAGTTTATAGAAGAGTATCTTGATACTAAGATCGTTGAACGTAAGAAAAACGGTATTAAGCTAACTAAAGAGGGTGAAGACCTTTACCGTATTGCGGTACGTCTTGAAAAAGCGATTAATGCTAGTGAAAAAGATTTGTTGAAAATTATCAACAAAGACTTTACCTTTATTTTAGGTTCTTCTTACGCCATTGGTAACTACATCATGCCACGTTTTCTTGGTGCGATCAAAGAGAAAATCAACAACGAAGTCTATATGAATGTTGGTATGTCAGAAGACATCATCGACGCGGTAGAAGACAAAAAGATCGACATCGCATTGATCGAGTCGCCTATCTTTAGAGATGGTATCATCTACAGAGAGTGGATGGAAGATGAACTTGTTATCTTCTCCAACCAACCCATACCTAAGCAACTTCGTCGTGATGACATGTACACCTTTGACTGGATCTGTCGTGATGAGAAGTCACACACACGTCGCCTGACCTCAGAAGCTTTTGATGAGATCGGTGTTGAGTGTGCAAGCTTTAATGTTATTGGTGTGGTTCAGAGTCCAACAGCGATTAAAGAGTCGATCTTACGTTCACCAAAAGATGCTGCTCGTCCGGTTGTTTCGGTTATCTCTCGTCATGTTATTCAAGATGAGTTGGCGAACGAAACACTTTTTGAAGCACGTATTAAAGGGCAGAAAATCGAGCGTAAGTTGTATATTGCTTATGGTAAAGAGCGTAAGCACGATGCGTTTGTAGACAACGTAGTAAACTATCTCCTCTCTTTAAAAGTTTAAGCTTCGGCGCGATTTGCACCGGGGTTCACCTCTCCACGCACACCAGTGCGCTATCGGGTTCACGCCCGGCACAACTCACACCAAATCTTAGACTTTTAATATGATGGGTGTTTTGCCTTTTAAAGTTGTGCTAAAATACTTCTAATTAAACATAAAAAGAATGCAGATGAAAACTACAATCACATTTATTGGTAACGGGAACATGGCACTCTCTATTGCTCAGGGGCTTAAAGATGCGTATAGCATAGAGGTTGTGGGTCGCAACATGGAGAAGCTTGATGCTTTTGAATCAGCCTTAGGCTGTGAGGTAAAGAAGTCGCTTCTGAATGCCTTTGATATCCATGGTAAGACCTTGCTTGTCTGTGTTAAACCGTACAACGTGCAAGAGGTGGGTGCTCAGTTTGTGGGTGAGGCTAAGGTAGTTTACTCGGTGCTTGCGGGGACGACTTTAGCTACCTTGGCATCGAACATTAAGACGAAAGC
>JAJRVE010000020.1 GCA_024277445.1 Campylobacterales bacterium | reverse complement strand
TAACATTAACAGGAACTGCTCCACCATTTGCTGCTACATCTGGAGTAGTAACAGTCACATCGCCTTCAGCGATCTTTTTAGAACCGTACATTGCTTTGATAGCATCTTCTACAGTATGAGCAGTCCAAACGTCTGGTTTGTCTGCACGCCAGTCAGCAGCGCTTAGTGCTGCTGGTGCAACAGTCATTGCTGCTGCGCTTAGGCCTACTAGGCTTAAAAATTTTCTTCTTTGCATTTATATATCCTTTTGGTAAGTGATAGTCGTATTATATAGAAAAATAGTGTAGAAATCGTGTAAGAAGTGTGCGTAGGTCTAAAAGAAGAGAGGAGAGAGTAAAAAGTACCCTCTTCTCAAAGGTGCTAACGTTGGTTGATCAACTTACGTGCTTGACGCATCGGGTCGGTAATACTCTTACGAATCCAGTCTTGATCCATCCACTCTTGTGGACGTACTTCAATCCCTTGTACCAAGACACCAAAGTGAAGGTGATCACCCATCGCGTAACCACTACGACCTGTCTTAGCAATGCTCTCGTTTGAGCGAACCGAGTCACCCTCTTGTACCATCAGCGTCGAACAGTGACCATAAATGGTGTAAAGTCCTAGACCATGGTAAAGTACCGGCATGTTTCCATAGATACCATTCTCTTCAGCAAAGGTGACCGTTGCCGGGTTTTGAGACTTGATCGGGGACATCGCATTACTTGCAAGGTCAAGCCCTAAGTGGTAAGCTTCTGACACTTGTTCACCTTGGTAAGAGTAGACACGGTGATCACCAAACTGTGCAACAACCTGAGCATTTTTAAGTGGGTACATCTTTTTGATCGGAAAGTTATTGACCTTAGTATCACTAACTTTAGAGGTTAGTTCATGGATCACATCTTCATTGCTTTTACGCATATCTTCATTCACATAACGAAAACGTCCAATAATATCGGCGTCATCTTCAACACCATATGCGTATGCTAACTCTGACACCTTACCGTTAAGGAAGTTGTCACTTAGGTTGATGCGTGAGTATTTGTATGTTTTACTATACGGAATCACTGGTACTTTAGACTTAGTGACATTACCCGCGCTGTCTTTAGCAATAATGTAAGCACTAAAGATCTTCTCAGTCGTAACAGGCCAAGCGATCAATGTCACATAATATCCCTCTTTGTAGAAAGGTTGTGCCTTAAAACGCTTACCAAAGTTCGTCTCGACATAGAACTCTTCCATGTTGTCATCTTGTGCTTTAAAGATAACAACTGCCGAACCACCTTTAATAATACGGTACGAAGAGGCGATGGTTGAGACATAAGGACGTTTTTTGTCGATCTGAAGTGTAATCTGTTTAGATGCACTGTTACCGGCAAAAAAGTTCCACTTACTAGCATCTTTTGCTTCGACACTGACGGTTACCTCTTTGTTTTTTAAAGCATAGGCACGTTTAGGTGTTTTAAGTTCTAAGGTCTGCTTACCTTGTGGCGATAGGAACTGCTCATTGGCTAACTCAAAAACCTCATCGCCACTTTTTAGTGTCACCTTATACTCCATCAGACCACTTGCATCATCGATGTTGATTTTAAGGGGTGCGCGTAAGTTCCAGTAACCTGCATTTTCGATCTCGATCTTAGGTACATCACGCTCAAACATCACAGAGTTATAAAGGTAAACCACGCCACCTATAATACCTATAAACACAACTGTCACCATCATCGAACCAAAGTTTGACTTTTTTCTCATCTCATCTCCTCTTTTATAATACCAAGTGCTTTTTCATACACACTATCTAGGCTCTCACCTGCAACATCAAAACCAGCTGCGTGTCTGTGTCCACCACCACCGAAGGTACTCGCCATCACTTCTACGTCACGCTCACCTATACTACGCAGTGAGGCTTTTATCTTCCCATCTCTGTTCTCACGAAGCATCAGTGCGAGTTCAACCTGTGGCAAACCCATGCTCTCTTCAAGCGCTGCTTCACAGTCTACTTCACGTGCACCACAGTGATCCATCATCCGACGCGTGACTAAGTGCACCACAACACGCGCATCAAAGAGCAGTGACATCTTCTCAAACATCACACCCTTCAGACGTAACGCTGCTAAAGAATTTTCATGAAAAAGTGCGGTGGCGCAGTGACTCGTCTCTGCTTTTAGCTCACTCAGTCGTGCTGCCATCTTGAAACTTCGCGCATCTGTCTTAGGTGCTAAAAATCCGTGTGAGTCATCCAACAGCCCAGCGTACAACGCCGTTGCCATTTTCGGGTTGATCTTAATCTCATTTTCCATAAAAATCTCAAACAGCACTTGAGTTGTACTAATGGCAGTGGTATCGATCACGTTTATGGTCCCATAACGTTCATTACTTTTGTGGTGGTCAATGTTGATCAGTGGCACCGTAACCTCAACGCCAAGACGTTTATACGCCCCACAATCAAAACTGATTGCAAGATCTGCTTTAGCTGGGAATTGATGCCGCATTTTATCAAACCACGGCAAAAAGGACAAACGATGGTTCACCCGTTCAGTCACACAAAAAAGTGTCACCTTCTTTTCCAAACGCATCAAGTAGGTGTACATGGCTGAAGCAGAACCTAGAGAATCAGCATCAGGATTGATATGCGCGATCAAGACAATATGTTTAGCTTCATGAATAGTTTGAAACAAAACGGCTTAGTTAACTTTCATGGATAGATCAATCCAGTTAGCTTGATGGATCAATGCACCTGAACTAATCGCATCAACACCCGTTTTAGCGTAAGATTCGATCGTCTCTAAGGAGATGTTTCCACTCGCTTCAAGCAAGATCGTTGGGTAATGTTCTTTCTTATACGCAACCACTTCACTGAGCTGTTCAGGTGTCATGTTGTCACACATCACAATATCAGCGCCCGCTGCCATAAACCGTTTTGCCTGATCAAAGCTCTCAGCTTCGATCTCTATCTTAGCGGTAAAAGGGATGGCCTGACGTGCTTTTTTCATAAAAGCGTCCAAATCATCGATGGTCTTCAAATGGGTATCTTTTAACATCAAACAGTCATCAAGTCCCATTCTATGATTTACAGCACCACCACAACGCGTAGCATACTTCTCAAAAACACGAAGTTTAGGACGCGTTTTACGTGTATCTAAAAGACGAGTACCATAAGGAGTAATGATCTCTACAAACTTGTCAGTTAAGGTGGCAATCGATGAAGCGTGTAAAAGCATGTTAAGCATAGTGCGCTCACACTTCAAAAGCGTATGTGAGTCACTCTCAACAACCGCGATCACTTCACCTGTTACAAAGTGCTCACCATCATGCTTGTTCAAAGTGATGAAGAGCCCTTCTTCTTGTGCCAAGACATCACAATATTTTTCACCCGCAAGCACACCATCACTTTTAGCGATGATATTTGCCGAGGCAGGTTGTGCGTCAAAGACTAAGGCGTAAAGGTCGCCTCTTCCGACATCTTCTGCAAGCGATTCTAAGACAAACTTTTTCATTAGAGTGCCATCATTCTATCAAGTGCGATTTTCGCCCATTTTTGCGTATCATCATCCACAAAGATCTCATTAAGTGGTTCACCATCTTCTATGGACTTAAGAGTCAAATATAAATCTTCCAAAGTCGTCTCGTTCATCGTTGGGCACTCTGGCTTAGTCGAAGAGAGAACATAGGTGTTTTTTGAACGTAAGCGATTAACAAGGTTAAACTCCGTTCCTACTGCTACCTTCTGCTCAGGATCAAGGTCGGCGATGTACTTAATGAGTTGTGAAGTTGAACCCACAAAGTCCGAAGCATCACAGACAGCTGGATCACACTCTGGGTGAGTCACGATCTTAATGCCGGGGAACTTTTTACGATAAAAGTTAATGTCATCCACATTAAAGAGTTGGTGCACGGCACAAAAACCGTTGTAACAGATGATGTCTGATCCTGCCAAGTCCTCATCTTCACCAATCACGGCAGAC
>JAJRVE010000001.1 GCA_024277445.1 Campylobacterales bacterium | reverse complement strand
TATTCATCTTACATTATCAAAAATAATATTACCCTTAACCTATAAGCGAAATTGATACTGTTTCACGAGTTTGGAAAAGATATCACATCAATTGTGATAAAAAAGAGACAATTACAACATAAAACAATATTTTACGTTAATCATCTCACTCATTAGAGTTGGTAGAGGGTCTCTAGTTTCGCATCTAAATCCCAAAGACCTTTTGCTTTAAGCGCCTCAACTACCTCAGGTGTACACGTAACATCATCAGGCCAACGACGCTCAAAACCATCCAAACTATTTTTATTTGTACCATCAATATAGACAATCTCTGAAAGCACTTTAAGATCTCTCTGTGCATCCAAGTTATTAACAACACGCCATGTCAACATGTACGGATTGTCGATATTATTGTTTTTAACATCCACAAAGATGACAATACTTAGATGCTCTTTCAGATCATCAAGACATTCAAAAAGCTCACTCACAGATCGTTTTTTATTGATGGTAATTACGGTGATAGGGTTAGGTGTCATCAACATATATTGACGAAGGTCCTCAACCTCTTCAATGCGCTCTTTTACTTTTGAGAGAAGCTTAGCATCATCTATAAGTGCAGGCGTTACAGGATCAAACTTTAAAGTCGCATCAATACCCAACTTTCCACCTACTAAAGCTTCAGGACTTGAGTGATCAAGCGCATCGGTAATACCCTCTGAGACAAAGAGCATCTTAGGCGAGAAACGATCCAACACGTATTTTGCCATTGCAAAGTAGTTGTTGAGTTCAGGTCCCTTCTCATCTATGAAGAGTGCATGTTTTACAAAGCTCATCTGACCTGCTCCCCAGAAGACATGCATAAACTGTTTAGCATGTCCTTTATAGAGTGGTTGCATCTTACCAAAGATAAGGTTATGAAAAACTCCATTTTCTGGCATGTGGTAGTCTATGAGGTCGGGTGCATTGGTCTTTAAGAGTGGCAAGAAAATGCGCTCTGTCGCCCAACCCATATACTTGTCTTCCAAGGGTGGTTTACCAACTACCGTTGCTAAGAAGATCGGCTCTTTTTTATGGGTAATAGCACTCACTTCCATGAGAGGATAAGGCTCTTCGAGTGTGTAGTAACCCGTATGATCGCCGAACGGTCCCTCTATCTTCATCGTCTCAGGATCAACCCACCCCTCTATGACATAATCGACATCATGTGGGATATAAAGTGGTGTCGTAATCGACTTAACTACCTGCGCCTGCTGTTTTGTCACAAAGCCATAAAGGAGTAACTCATTTACCCCATAAGGAAGTGGCGCCGTTGCACACCAAGTGTAAAGAGGATTGCCACCGATACCAATGCTCACCGGCATCTTTTTACCCGCACGTTGGTACTGGTCAAAAAAGTGAGAAGCATCTTTATGAATCTGCCAGTGCATCCCTAAGTGGTTTTTGTCATAGACTTGAAGACGGTACATACCAAGGTTCACCATCTCACCATCAAGACTCTGAGTATAGACCTGACCCATGGTGATAAATGGCCCACCATCTTGTTCCCATGTCGTTAATACCGGTAGTTTGTAAAGGTCAACCTCATCACCAAGCATCTTCGCCGCTTGGCACTCACCCTCTTTTTTGAGACGTTTTGGGAAAACGTTTTTAAGCTGAAACAGGTCACCCAACATCGCGATCTTGTTACCAAGGCCTTCGGGTGGTTTCATGTGTAGCAGCTTTGTAATCTCGTCAGCGACCGACTCTATCTCACGTCCAAAGAGAAGTTCGGTACGCTTGTATGAACCAAACAAGTTCATCACCACAGGAACATCAAACTTTGTCCCTGTTTTACTGTCCACAGGGTTAGTAAAAAGAAGGGCTTTACCACCATCCTCTTTTTTAACTTCCATGTACGCCAAGTGTGGGATCTCTAAGTAGATATCTAAGGCATCTTCAATAATTGTGATTTCGTTATGTTTTTTGAGGAGTTCGACAGTTTTTTTCATGTTCTCTCTTTTAGAGGTAGTGTTTCATAGCCTCATCTTGAAGCTAGTTCAAAATGAGTATAAAAACGTATTAGATTCTTTGTGGCATCTCATCTTTAAAGGCGATCTTTTCAGCATCTTTAAGCAGTGTCAGTGCGCCATTATCGATCATGGTCTTGGCTAATGTCTTACCGATATTAGCGGCGTCTTTGAGTGTTACTTCCATTTTTTCATGCATAACATTCGTTCCATCAGGAAAGCCTAGCATCACACGAAACACAACGTTCTCGCCATCAACAACGGCGTTACAAGCAACTGGTGCGGAACACCCTGCTCCGATAGCCGCAATAAAGTCACGCTCTATCTGCGTCGCGATATAGGTGTTTTCATCTTTTAAAAAGGCTGCTATCTCTTGTAACTTCGCATTTCCTTGAACGATCTCTATACCAAGTGCTGCTTGTCCCATCGGAGGGATCATCATGTCCAACGAGAGTTTCTCTGTAAAAGGGATATCTTTAAGCAGGTCCAAACGATACAGTCCAATATAAGCAAGAATAATCGCATCGTACTGGCCTTCTGCTAATTTACGCAGTCGTGTGTTGACATTACCACGTAGGTCTTTGACCTTTAAGTCAGGACGTTTTTGGAGCAGTTGCATACGGCGTCGTAAACTTGTCGTACCCACAACCGCACCCTGAGGAAGTTCATCAAGACTAGCATACTTATGGGAGAGGAAGACATCACTTTGATCTTGACGCTTTGTCACTGCTGCAAGTTCTAAACCCTCAGGGATATAGGTCGGAACGTCTTTAAGACTGTGTACCGCTATATCAGCATCGCCTACCAACATCGCATCTTCTAGCTCTTTAGTGAAGTGACCTTTACCACCGATTAGGGCTAAAGGCTTGTCTAAGACCTTATCGCCATTACTAACGATCTTGTTAAGAACTACTTCAATATCACTAAACTCAGCTTCGACTCTATCTTTAATGTGATATGCCTGCCATAGTGCGAGATCAGAGACGCGTGTAGCAATGGTTAGTTTCGTCATTATTTGACTTTCACTTGCTTATACTTGTTTTTACTTGGATCTTTAACACCATCGAAGAACATGGTTGGTGTTCCTTGAACCATGACTTGCGCAGCAATATGCTTGTCACTGTTAAACTGTTTTAAGACTGCAGGTGACTTGATGTCAGCAACACTAAGAGATGTGCCAACCGCTTTGTTAAAGGCAGTAACAATCTTTTTGTCATCTGTCTCACGTGCGTTGATCTTCACATTATACATGTCTAAAACCTTACCGTGAACACCTTTTTGTTCAGCAGCGATTGCTGCTTTCGTGAGTGTCACTGCTGCCGGGTGAAGGGCAGGAAGTGGGAAGTGGTAGTAGTAGATAGCAAAATCATTAGGATACTTTTTCATGTAGGTAATGGCTTCGGGTACAAACTTACGACAAAATGGACAGAGTGGATCAGAGAAGATCGCTACCTTATGTTTCGCGTTGGCATTACCATAGGCCAAGTTCTCTTTTTTGTAAAAACTAGCTTCAAACTCTGGTGAAACAGTTCCACTGAGCGCTGCGCCTGTTTTGACGTTGTTAAACTCTTTAGTAATGAAGTCACCATGAACAAAATAGATCATCTGCTGCTCAACATCACGCTCTTGCTTACCCTGTTTTACATGGGCTTTAAGGTTTACAATAACACTGTCCCACCCTTTAAGATCTTTTACAGGTGCTCTGTTGGCAACACTGATCTTTAGGTTAGAAACATTTTTATTACCACCGATCTGTTTGGTTAAAAAGCTGGTGACTTCGGCATTTGTAGCACCGAAAAGTGAGAGGCTACTTAGTAGTATCGTTGTTGATAATTTCGACATCAATGACATCATCGTCCTTTTGAGTATGAATTTGAGATTGTTCGTGTGTAAAACGTGTACTGTTTTGATAATTAGATTTTGCCGTAAAACGGTTAACCAACATCTTCGTAATCACGGAGAACTGTAACAAAATACCGATCATGTCCGTTAAAAAGCCCGGAATGATTAATAAAACGGCACCTAAAACTGCGAAGATGTTAAGACGTTGAAACTCTTGAACGTCTATTTTTTGCATCGAGAACGCCTGCATGTTCTCAAACAGAGTTGCTCTAAAGTTAACTAAGAGTATAAAGCCTAAAAAAGCACTAAAGACTAGCTCTAAAAAGGTATTAAACCCACCGATCTGTGAGGAAAGGTTAACCGAGATCATCACCTCTAAAAAGAGGTAAAGTACAAAATACAACACTACAGTTTTTCCATAATATCATCAAAGGCTTTCTCAGAAAAGACCGCACGTTTCTCTGAGGTAGCACGCTCAACGATCTGAACATTGCCATTGACTAACTCTTTACCAACAATGATGGTGTATGGAAAACCAATAAGTTCAGCATCTTTCATCTTAAAGCCAAAACGCTCTTTACGATCATCCAAGATTACTTCAACATTAGCGTCTTGCAACTGCTTGTAAAGCTTCTCACCAAAGGCTAGCTGTTGTTCGTCTTTGATGTTAGAGACCATAATGTTGACCGCATAAGGTGCTGTCTCTTTCGTCCAGAT
>JAJRVE010000232.1 GCA_024277445.1 Campylobacterales bacterium | reverse complement strand
TTGTTTATAGGTCTTCCTCTAATGAGCGGTGTGGAGATCACAGCTGTCGATGTCTCGTTCATCTTGGCAAAAGTAGTTATAGGTTCTGTACTTATCGGCTTGATTATCGGTTTTATAGCCAAGAGTATCTTAGGTTGGTTACATACTGTTGTGGATGAGTTTATAGTGATATTACTAACCGGCTACAGCGCATTTGTCATTGCTGAACTTCATGCGATCCATGTCTCGGGCATCTTGGCACTGATCACTGCTATTATGACAGTGCAGTACTTCATCAGTCGTGATCTTAAAAAGTTTAGTGACAATGATGACATCATCAACGACACGACCACCCGTAAACTAAGTTCGCATGAGCGTTTCATCACCACAAAAGCACGTATTGAAGCCAACAAGCAGTCCATCGCGTTTTTTGCACTCTTTGGTAATGCTATTCTTTTTGTGACCCTAGCAGAACTGATAGAGATCGATAAACTTTTGAGCTACTCTAAAGAGATCATCCTTCTTTTTTTAGTGACAACGGCTATTCGTGCGGTGATGATGTTGAAGTTCTCGTTTATCTCTAGAGCAAGTGATCGCATTACTAACGTCAACTATCGTTGGTGGGCGGTACTTACCTTCTCTGGTATCAAGGGTGGCCTCTCTATCATCATGGTCCACCACCTGCCCGACACCTTCATCTATAAAGAGATGTTCACACAGGTCGTTATGGGAGTCATCTTACTCTCTATCTTTGTCTATGCAGCCGGATTGATAGCGGTGATAGGCTACTACAAAAAAGAGTTTAAAAACGACATCACCTTAGAAAAAGCACCCCATTAGGGCTCAAGTGGTTCTTCATAAAGATAGATAAGATCACTGTTACCAAGTTCAACATCTATCGCTTCTTCCTTTGTAGTATCTTTAGGATATGGTAGAACAGTTATCGCAGGTAGATTACTTTTACGAGCAAAACGTAGGTTAGCACCCAACTTGCTATCAAGGTGCATCGCCCCAATAAAGATGATTAGCTTCTCATCTTTTCTCAACTTCTGAGCTAGTTTTGCACTCTCTTCACCCATCATCGTGTCCCAAGCTACTTGAACACGGTACATCCTCGCCATACACGCTTGCGCATCTTCACCCTTACGTGTTTTATGACAGTGACTGAAAAAAGGTGCTAACAACGCTTTATGTGCTGAGACATTCAAGTCAAGCGCCTTTACAAATGCTTTTTCTTCACTGCTCATGGCGGAGAGGTTATCGTCAGATACCTTCTTTTTAAATGCTTTATCCATATTAATGCCATAAAGCGCACCGTTTTCCTTGATGATAGCATTAAAAATGGGCTTTGATAGATTAAAGTCATACCCCACACGCTTTTTCCAGCCCAAGGCCTTAGAGCTGTTTTTGTTAAGTTCGCCTTGAACATACTGCTCTAAAAGTTCGTTTTCTTTAGGTGAGAACCACTCATTAGCAAGTGAGACCTTGTATCCACGCTCAGAGAGTCCATTAATAAGCTCTACCACCACTTTATGCGCATTAAGACTATGATGGTGGTCACCTACAAAGATCACCTTGTAGGGCATAACACGCGCTATAAACTGTTCTTTTTCTAAACACTCTGCTGATCGAAGCGAGTAGTAACTACAGGTTGTGGGTATATGAAAAGTGATTGGCTTAGCCTCTTTCGTACTGCATCCCGCTAGAATCAACAAGAGTGTCATAAATATCCATATTTGTTTCAATGCTAACTTCCTTTTTGGTATGATATCAGATATACATTTTATTAGGGTAATAATGGCTTTTAACCTCAAACAGTACATCTTCCGTGCGTTTCGTGAACTACTTCTCTACCATCATAACTCATTAGAGTTTCGCGCAAAGCTTTTTGCTGCGCTGATAGCTGCCAATGATGAGTATGGTGAATGTGAACTGAGCATCGTCCAAGAGGCAGGTCTGAAGATCTATAAAGAAGAAGACCGCGCCAACACACTTAGTCTCACAGTGCATGAGTACCTCGACAAGATCAAGGTTGACAATGGACTTGCTATCGATGAGCTCATCGATCACCTTATGATCGATCTTAAAAAATACCCAAGATATGCTGACAAAATTACCTTAGAACCCTACCTACAAATCTTACGGTGCTGTGAAGATGAAGAGAGCCGACTTTATCAAGAACGTATCGTATCACTTTACCAAAGGTTAAAAGATGAGTATGAAAAACGCCGTAGCTAGTCTGTTTGTGCTATTGATGCTTAGTGCCTGTGATAACAAGGCAGAGCCTGTTGATGAGAGTATTAATGCACAACCACAACATGAGCAGTATGAACAAGGTAAGATTGATACTCACGGAAGTGAGTAAGACGAACAAAATCAAAAAAGTAATTGTACAGAAAAAGTTTAAGATGTGGTGTGAGTTGTGCTGAAGCGATCCCGATAGCGCACTAGAAAAGTAACTGTAGTTATAAAAGTTTCAAATTAAAAAGCTACAACCTTCCAGCAGAGGGACATGACTTTCCATTTAGCAGAGCGTTAAAAATGGAACGCCGTGTCCCCCTCCATCAAGACATCAAGCCCGACAACAAGTCTTTAAGCTTTGTACTGCTCTAATTTATAGCCTTCGCTTTGAAGCTTCATAACACCACCTACAAGGTTCTTAACATTCGTATAACCCTGCTGATGCATAAAGCCTGTGATCTGTGCAGTACGAGACCCCGTACGGCAGATAAGACCGATGTTGGCCTCTTTACCACCGAGTTCATCAATAGCTTTTAAAAAGCCCTCTGCATCGTAACCGCCACGCTCGTCAAAAAACATGATTGTTTTTGATCCTGGGACGATTCCTGATTGTGCCCACTCACCTGGTGTGCGAATATCAACAACGATCATGTCTGAATTTTCTAGTAGTTCTTTGTCTGGTGTAATATTATGACTCATAGTGTTCCTTATATAAAAAATATGGCGCAATTATACCAAAAACTCTTATTAGTGCCTTGATATTGCGCAAATAAAATAATGTTTAAGCAAGGCTTATTCTAGAGTGAAAAGCGTTCTGGATCAAAAAAGCTCTCATCTGAGATGTTTCCAAATGCCGCATTAATAGAGGTGAAGATGTCAGGATATTTGGCTTCCATACCTTTTAACATCTCTTTCATCTCTGCTCGTGCGTAAGGTGCTTTAACATCAAAACGCATACTTGGGCAGGCTTCATCACCGATCGCGTCGATCTCATTGTCTTTAACAAAGGCCAAGAGTTGACGTTCACGCATCTGTATAAGCGGACGGATGACCACTAAGCCATTACCTGCTCTGTACATTGGAGAAAGTGCGCGCATCTGACCATTGTAGATCATGTTCATAAAGTAACTCTCAACTGCATCATCAAGGTGGTGTCCCAAAGCAACTTTGTTACAACCATGTTTTTCTGCAGCGCTATAGAGTGAACCTCTTCGCATACGTGAGAAAAATGAGCAAAATGAGGAGTTTTTACGGATCTTCTCTTGGGCAGTGTCATAGATCTTAGTGTCAATGGCTTCATACTTAATGCCATACCTTTCACAGTGCTTCGCTAAGTAATCAAAGTTTTCACCCATACCATAGCCTATGGTCACCGCAATAAACTCAAACTCGAAAGGAGCACGTCGTTGCTGTTCTTTAAGGGCGTGGAT
>JAJRVE010000231.1 GCA_024277445.1 Campylobacterales bacterium | reverse complement strand
GTCTTGTTAAGACCTTTTTTAAAAAAGCTGAACATGTTTAGTGTTGACCAAGTGCTTTTTTAATGTCGCTCTCTATCATCTCTTCAGGTGTTTGACCTACGTAGTGAGTGATGTACTTACCATCTTTGTACATGACCATGAGAGGGATCGGGAAACGTTGACCTACTTTAGTCGCTGAAGCGATAGCACGGTAAAGACGTTCGTTCTCTTTAGAGTTAACGATGGCGTAGTCCGCACCATACTTCTCTTTAAAAAACTCAAGTTTTTCGTTAGGGATATCATCTTCAATGGTCACACCAATAATAAGAAACTCTTTGCTGTACTTCTTTTGTAAATGCGTTAGGTTCGGTGCTTCTGCTCGACATGGTGGACACCAAGTAGCGAAGATGTCAAACATGATAACCTTGCCTTCATGGCCTTGAACACTAAAGCTTGGACCTGACTTGGTGACGTTAAAGTCAACACCATCTGTAGAGACAAGGTGAAAAGTGTTTGAAGCAACCATATTGCTTTCATCATCACTTGAGTCACTGCTACAACCAACAAAGAGAAGTGGTAAAATAATTACGAGAGATACAAATGTCTTTTTAAACATATTAATAGGCCTTTAGGTAGAATAAAGCGATTATATCCAATCTACTGTAGGAAAACTCTGTGACCAAAGTGACTTTACGTAAAAAATGTTTGAAACAGCTACGAAATAGTGCCGGTGTTAACGATTTGTTACGTGCACACAAGATTAACAAACAGTTACTCCGCCATAAAAAACTCCAACAAGCAACAAGTGTCTTAGGCTTTTGGCCCTTGGGGATGGAACCGGACATTCGCTTACTCCTTAACACCCTAAGACAACAAAAAAAAGTATATCTTCCTTTTATGGAAGACGACAGTTTCAAGATGGTACCATTTAGGCTCCCTCTAGAAGCCAAAAAGTTTGGTATCTATGAACCGGGAAACTCAAATAGAAAAATAAATAAAATAGATGTAGCTATAGTACCAGCCGTGGGCGTCGATGGTGAAGGACGCAGAATAGGTTTTGGAAAAGGGATGTACGATCGCTTTTTTGCAAGACTAAGAAAAAAACCTTATATCATATTTGTTCAGAGTGAACTTTGTAAAACAACTAATTATATATGTGACGATTATGATGTCAAGGCGGACGAACTTATCACCCCTCACCGGTGTTATAGCATCATGAAAGATGCGTATTATGTTAATAGAAATACTCTTAGGCGGAGCCATCGCCACATTTAGTGGCTTAGTTGGATTTTTAATCTCAAAAAAACTAAGTAACAGACACTTAGACCTCTACACCGATCAGGCCAAAGCAAAGGCCGCTGCGATAGAAAAAGAGGCAGAACTACTACTTGAACGAGCTGCACTTAAAGCAAAAGAGAGCGCATTTGAGGCAGAAAAACAGTACAACGAAGCAAAAGATCGTGCACTCAAAGACCTTAAAGAACGTGAAGAACAGATAGATAATAAAGAGGCTGAACTTCACAGAGAACACGCTGTCCTAGAGAGCTTGAAAGTTTCGGTTGAACGTCAAAGTGAAGGTCTTGAGAAGATTAAGTCTGATTATGAACAACGCTTAGATAAGGCGATTCACGCTGTTGAAAATGCTGCTGGCATGACGAAAGATGAGGCGAAAGAGACGCTACTGCATCAGGTCGAAGAGCGTGCGCGTGAAGATGTTGCGCATATTGTTCGTCGGTATGAGAACGAGGCAAAAGAGGAGGGTGAGCGTAAGGCAAACTACATCCTTGCACAAGCTACCTCACGTTTTGCGAGTGAGTTCTCCCAAGAGCGTCTGACGAGTACCGTACATCTAAATGATGACGAACTAAAAGGACGCATCATTGGTCGTGAAGGCCGTAACATTAAGTCCTTAGAGACCATTATGGGTGTTGACATCATCATCGATGATACGCCTAATGCTATTGTGGTGAGTAGTTTTAACATGTATCGTCGTGCGATTGCGACGCGTACTTTAGAACTCTTGATAGCAGATGGTCGCATCCAACCGGCGCGGATCGAAGAGATCTATGAGAAGGTATGTGCTGAGTTTGAAGAGAAGATCTTGGAAGATGGTGAAAATGTCATCTTTGAGCTAGGTGTCACGGGGCTACACCCTGAACTCATTAAGCTTATTGGACGTCTGCGTTATCGTGCGAGTTATGGGCAAAACGCCTTAGCGCACACTCTTGAAGTGGCAAACCTTGCGGGTGTCATGGCAGCAGAGATGGGCGGCGATGCTAAACTTGCTAAGCGTGCGGGTGTTTTACATGACATTGGTAAGGCGTTAACCCATGATTTTGAAGGCTCACATGTGGACTTGGGTGCAGAGGTCTGTCGCCGTTATAACGAAGACCCTGTTGTCATAAATGCTATCTACGCACACCACGGACTCCAAGAGATCGAGACAGTTGAGTGTGCGGCCGTCTGTGCAGGTGACGCACTCTCTGCTGCACGTCCAGGAGCAAGACGTGAGGTACTTGAGAGTTTTGTCAAGCGTGTGGGTGAGATCGAAGAGATAGCCTCATCAAAACGTGGTGTGAAGCAGGCGTATGCTATTAATGCGGGGCGTGAAGTACGTGTGATGGTGAGTGCGGAACTCATTAGTGATGATGAAGCTTCCTTGTTAGCAAAAGAGATCGCGCAAGAGATCGAGTCTAAGGTAAGTTACCCTGGAGATATCAAAGTTAATGTCATTCGTGAGAGTAGGGCCATTGAGTTCGCCAAGTAATGCTACTGCTTCATAGAGTTTATAAATAACAAATAATAATATTATGTGATGAATATGTGACAATCTTCTGTTATACTAATGATGTAGAAAAAGTTCTATCAACCACACATCAAAGGTATAGTATGAAGTCTGTTCAAATTTCACATCATATTAATCGTGTTAAAAAAGACAACGTAAAGTGGTTACGTTACGCGAATGCCTTGATCAATGGTGTGCATTTAGGTAAAGATGCTATTCCCAATGTCTTAGGTGAGTGTACGTCATGTCAATGGCTCTCAGATCACAGTGAAGAGTTGGTCTATATCAACGCGCGATCACCACAAGATGAGGTTGATCTTTTTCATTTTGACTTGGTAGAACAGGTCTATATGTTACGTTACGCATTGTTAGAACATTACCTAGATATATTTAAGATCTATCTTCCTGAGTTTAACCACTCTTTTTTCAGTACACTGTTTCACTCAAAGTCCACGCACTCTGTCGCTCAAAAAGTTAAGGCTAAAGAGACCTATCGTGAGATGCAAAAACTGGTCAGTGAACTTAACCAAAAACTTCTACTACTTGAAAACTCTCTGCTCCACCCCTGCCAACTCAACATCGCTTAGAACAGCTCTAAATATCATTAAAATATAGTTTTTAACATAATTAATTATGATATTAATATAATGACTTTTGTCTACAATAATGACAATAACCATTAAGGTTAAACATAAATGATAGGGAGTTTAAGATGAATAAAGCAGAGACAGTAGAACATCTCCATGCTGCTAAAAAAGCACACGTTAAATGGGTACAGCGTGCAAAAGCTTTGATAGAAGGCTTACCGGTAGAAAAAGACGCTATTCCTGTGGATTGTACGGAATGTAAGTTTGGTCAGTGGTTTTACAGTGAAGGTCAAAACCTTAATGCTATTCCGAGTATGGATTGTCTGCATGAGATCGAAACACTTCACTTTAACTTACATGACATGTACATGAAGATCTTCAAGGTCTATTTTGGTGAGATGAATCGTTCATTTTTCTCTAAGCTCTTTAACATGAAGAACAAAGTGACAGAGAGTGATAAGGAGATAGCGAGAGATTACTACAAGCAGTTACTAGCGATCTCGCATGAACTCTTAGAGGTCATCGATAGGTTAGAACGTCGTCTTCATGCTATGTCGAAAACAGCTTTCGAAGAGAACGTTGCTTAAAAAGCCGTTGTTCTCTTTGAAGTATTGGGGTTACTTCTTGATGGTTACAACAACCGCACCACGTAGGTCACCAAGGTTATAGCCTGTTGCCTTGTCGTGTGGATAGGTCTTGTTTAAGTAGTTAGCGAGTTTCTCATTTTTAGCGATGTTACCATGACACTTCAGACAGACCTGCTTGTTAATAGTGAGTGGTCTGTAGTATTTGTAAGTGTCGTTAGTAACACGTTCGACAAAATACTCTGGCAAGATAACGCCATTTTTTTGCATGGTATCCATAGACGCTAAAATAGCACGCTCTTGACCCTCTGGTGCATTCGCAGGATTACGCTCTTTAAGTGAGATGCGTTTTACTGAGATGTCCTTGCCATACTTCTTGTCTACTGAAGCAGTTAAGGTATAGGCCTTTGTCGTACAGAACTTTGCAGCAGCCATAGGTCCACCCGCTTTCATCTCAGCTTTTAAGTTTTTACCTAAGGTCTTTAGTAGCGTTGTT
>JAJRVE010000230.1 GCA_024277445.1 Campylobacterales bacterium | reverse complement strand
TTAGAGGTAGATGAAGAGCATTTCAAAGGAGTCAACTCTAAGATCGATCTTGCTGAGGCTGAAGTGATTATGCAAAGACGTATTCGTAACAAGTGGATGGCGCAAGGTGTGATTATGCAGCTTCCTGAAACCATATACATCGAAGAGAGTGTTGTGTTTGAAGGTGAATGTATGCTTGAAAATGGTGTGCGTGTTTGTGGTAACTCCAAGATTATCAACTCGCATATCAAAGCACACTCAGTGGTCGAGGACTCTTTTATGGAGAACTCTGATGTTGGACCGATGGGCCATCTTCGTCCACTTTCAAACCTTAAAGATACCCATATCGGTAACTTTGTTGAAGTTAAGAAGTCCACCTTGGATGGTGTTAAAGCAGGACACCTAAGCTACATCGGTGACGCCGAGATAGGTAGTGGGTCTAACATTGGTGCTGGTGTGATTACCTGTAACTATGATGGTAAAAAGAAGTACAAGACCATTATCGGTAAAAATGTTTTTGTCGGTTCTGACTCGCAGATCGTGGCACCGTGTACCATCGAAGATGATGTGATGGTCGCAGCAGGAACAACGCTCACGGATAACACCGTAAAAAGCGGTGCCCTCATCTTAAGTCGTGCTAAGATCAAAACGATAGAAGGTTTTTTCTATAAGTTCTTTGGAAAGGCTAAGTAATTGTTATCCCTGAAGCTCTTTTAGCTGGTAAAAAAGTCCTTCTTGGCGTCAGCGGTTCTATCGCAGTCTATAAATCTTTAGAGCTAGTCCGTCTTTTTGTCAAAGCTGGTGCCGACGTTAAAGTCGTCATGAGTGAAGCATCTAAAAAGTTTGTCACACCACTCACCTTTGAGACCCTTTCACGTAACAGAGTCTTAGACGAGGCAAGCGAATCATGGGCAGATGAGCACAACCACATTAAAGCAACGCAGTGGGCTGATCTTTTTATCATTGCACCTTGTACGGCTAACACCATCGCTAAATTGGCCAACGCCATTGCAGACAACATGCTTTTGCAGTGCGCTCTCGCCTACCCAGGTCTAAAACTCATCGCTCCTTCGGCCAATACCAATATGTTAGACAACCCCATTACACAAGGTTCACTTAAGATGTTGAAGGTCTCTAACTATGAGGTCATCGACACCCAAGTTAAAGAGCTTGCCTGTCAGACCACTGGCGATGGTGCAATGGCAGAGCCTCTTGACATCTTTTGGTACAGCGCACGTACCTTGTTAAAAGAGAGCTTCTGGGAAGACCGTATGGTTATTGTCACCGGAGGCGGAACCATCGAGAAGATCGATGATGTTCGCTACCTTTCTAACTACTCTAGCGGTAAGATGGCCTCCTCTTTAGCCACTGCCCTCTTTTTAAAAGGTGCTGATGTCAACCTCATTGCCACAAGAAAAGAGGCTGATCTACCAATGCACATACATACGATTGACGTTAGTTCGTCTGATGAGATGTATGAGTATCTTAAAGACTCGATTCGTATTGCTAAAAAAGGAAAGATGAGTAAACCCTCTTTAATGCATGGTGAGACGATGGAGTTGATCCAAAAAGAGCCTTATCTATTTATGACAGCGGCAGTGAGTGACTTCATACCTCGTTTTCCACAAGAGGGAAAGATCAAAAAAGTCCAACTTGGTGAGACGTGGAACCTTGAGTTAAAGCAGAATATCGACCTATTAACTGCTTTAGAGCGTTCTGGCATTAAAACCGTTGCCTTTAAAGCAGAGATGGATCCAAAAAATGCACTTAGTAATGCCTCTTCACTTATCGATAGTAAAGATGTTGATGCCGTCTGTTTGAACCTTTTACAAAATGCTGAGAGCTTTGGGACGACAGACAACCAGATCGACTTTATTACCGCGCAAGGGATCGATGCCTTGCCTAAGATGGACAAACTTGCACTCTCTCTGCACATCGTAGAGAAGGCTTCACTCCTATGAGTCTGAACACACCCCGTCATATTGCCATCATTATGGATGGAAATGGCCGTTGGGCGCAGATGCAAGGTAAACAGCGTGTTAAGGGGCATGAAGCAGGAGCAGAAGTTGTACGTAAAGTCACGACCTACTGCTCAGAACATAAGGATGTGGAGCAGTTAACTCTATATGCCTTTAGCACTGAGAACTGGAAACGCCCTAAACTTGAAGTAGAGTTTCTTATGAAACTCCTTGAGCGCTACCTTAAAAAAGAGCTTGAGACCTACATGCAAAACAATATTCGTTTTAATCCTATTGGTGATCTCTCTGGTTTTTCCCGACCACTCTTAACGACCATAGAGATGGTACAAGAGAAGACCAAACATAACAACGGTCTTGTTCAGAATCTCGCCCTTAACTATGGCGCTAAAAATGAACTGGTACGTGCGGTAAACACACTTGTCACACAAGGCCTTGCGATTACCGAAGAGAGTATCAACGATGCACTTGACGCGCCACAAGCGGTAGATCTGTTAATACGCACTGGCGGTGATCATCGGCTCTCTAACTACATGCTTTGGCAGTCAGCCTATGCCGAGCTCTTTTTTGTTGACACACTCTGGCCAGACTTCTCTACCTATGAGTTAGAGACAATTATACGCCAATTTACTACGATTGAACGTCGCTTTGGAGGACTCAAATCATGATCGCACTTATTGCCTTTATATTTGGAGCTGTTATTGGCTCTTTTTTAAACGTGGTTATCTACCGTCTACCACGTGGTGAGAGCATTGCTTTTCCTGCGTCACACTGTCAGAGTTGTCATACACCGCTTAAAGCCTATCACAACATTCCCATCTTTTCATGGCTCTTTTTACGTGGTAAATGTGCTTTTTGTGGAGAGAAAATCTCTATTCAGTACCCTATTATAGAGATCCTTAGTGGCCTTTTGGTGATGAGTGTCTTTATAAAAAACGAACCTTCCCTAGCAACCGCTGGTATCGCTGCCGTCTTTTTGACACTACTAACACTCTCCATGATCGATTTTTACTACAAGATGGTGCCAGACAGTCTTAACCTTTTAGCCTTGACACTAGCCATAGTAGCTGTTAATGATCCACAGATGTTAGGACTGAACTTTGTAAATGCCCTACTCTTAGCAGGTGGATTTACCCTACTACGTTTTTACCTTTCGTATTATCTTTATGCGCGTACCAAAGCTTTTGTTAAACCCAATAAGAAACCTTCATGGGTTCGCAACTACAACCCTATGCCACTTTACTTTGAAGCGATGGGTGAAGGCGACGTCATGGTTGCCGCAACCATGGGTGCCTTGATGGGTATTCAACTTGCACTTGTGGCTGTCTTCTTGTCAGCATTACTCGCTCTGCCGGCGATTTTACTTGTTAAAGGTGAAGATGCTGAGAGTAAACGTCTACCGTTCATCCCTTTTTTGGCCATGGCTACTTACATCGTCTATATGCTTGAGACACCCATACTTGCTTACTTGAAAGTACTTTATGCATAGACTACGTCGTTACATCATAGCAAACTTTTCGATCTCATTTTTTTCGATCTTTCTACCCCTGTTTGCTATTGCCTCTGTCATCTTTATGTTAAAGTTGGCAACCTATACGGCCTATATTCAGCTCACCTTTTTTGAGATGTTCAAGCTCTACCTTTTTGTTCTACCCGAGCTTTTTTTCTATACCCTACCCATCACCTTTTTTATTGCAGCTACACTAGCCTTATTTCGCCTCTCTACCGATAACGAAATGGTGATTCTTTTTTCATTGGGTATTAAACCAAATTACCTTATTAAGGTGCTTATGGTTCCTGCCATGCTCCTGAGTGCCTTGTTGATGTTCAACTTCTTCTTTCTCTTTCCCCATGCCAAGACCCTTTCCATCAACTTTATGAAACATAAAAAGAGCGAAGCTAAGTTTAACCTCTCAGCTTCAGAGTATGGACATAACTTTGGTTCATGGCTACTCTATATTGGTAAAAATAATACAGACAACTCGTTTGGAGATGTAGTCTTATTTCACAAAGACAAGGAGAAAGAGATCGTTATAAGCGCCCAACAAGCAACTGTAGACAATGCTAATGGCATTCTTCGCTTAGAACTAGAAACAGGTAAAGGGTATAGTTATAGCATTGACACACTGACGCAGATGAAGTTTGATACACTCTTCATAAACAACCTTATGACGACCGATCAGCGTCAATATCTCTCTGCTTACGACTACTGGTTTAATAATGTCGAAGATTTAAAGGCCTTGCACAAGAAAAAGTTTATTGAAGATAGTTTAATCGCACTTTTTCCTCTACTCAGTCTCTTTATGGTTTTAGCCATTGGCGTTGCCCATGTACGCCATCAAAAAGCCTATATCTACCTTTTTCTCTTTCTCTCAATCGCACTTTATTTTGGACTGAGTATCGCGTATGCAGGTAAACTTGGATATTACGCCCTAATTATCATCCCCTTCTTATGGCTATTGGCAACCTATCCTTACTACCGACGTAAGATCGTTAGCAGATTTTAGATGCGCGTTAAAATGACCATCGCCTACAATGGTGCAAACTTCTATGGTTCACAAGTTCAGAGTGAGACAGATCAGACGATTAATGGAGCAGTTGAAAACGCGCTCTCTCTCTTACAAATACCCGTAAAGGTTCAAGCTTCAGGACGCACAGACAGAGGTGTTCATGCCACTAAGCAGGTACTGCACTTTGATCTTCCCGCTTTTTGGAAAGACCTTGATAAACTTCAAGACAGTCTCAAACGTATCCTTCCTAGCACTATTGTTATCCGCAGATTAGAGTGGGTTAGCAACGATTTTCATGCCCGATACTCTGCAAGAAAGCGTGTCTACCGTTACATCATCTCCACTCAAAGACCCAGTCCCTTTTTAGCAGACCTTGTTACTTTTGTTGATGCTATAGATGAAGCAAAGATCAAAGAAGCCATCACTCTTTTCGAAGGTGAACATGATTTTAAATACTTTAAGAAGAGTGGAAGTGACACCGACAACTTTGTCAGAGAGATCTATAAAGCGAGAGTCTATGACTACAAAGGCTATAATGTACTCTACTTTGAAGCCAACGGCTTTTTACGTTCACAAATAAGGTTGATGGTAGCATTTCTACTGGAGATCAGTAAAGGCAACTACACAAAAGAAGATTTAGTCTTGCAATTACAGACAAAGAAACAGTTCAAACTAAAACCTGCACCACATCAAGGCTTATATCTTTGTAATATCAAATATTGATATCTACTATTGCCTTAGAACTCTTTAGTCAACTAGACTAAAGTATATATGAGCCACTTAGACTAAAGTTTATTGTTCTGTTAATTTTTCTCTGCTAAAATTCCGTCATATTTAAACAAAAGGATAAAAACTATGGCTAAACATCAATTTCAAACGGAAGTCAATCAACTTTTACAACTTATGATCCACTCTCTCTACTCAAACAAAGAGATCTTCTTGCGTGAACTCGTCTCTAACGGTTCTGACGCGATGGATAAACTTAACATGTTAGTACTTACTGACGATGCGTATAAAGGCGTTGAGTTTAACCCACGTATCGATATCGTGGTAGACAAAGATGCTAAGACACTTACGATTAGTGACACTGGTATTGGTATGAACGACGAGGACCTTGTAGCAAACCTTGGTACGATTGCGAAGTCGGGTACTAAAGCCTTTATGGAGAACTTATCGGGTGATCAGAAGAAAGACTCTCAGCTTATCGGACAGTTAGGTGTTGGTTTCTACGCTTCATTTATGGTTGCAGACAAGGTCGAAGTGACCTCTAAAAAAGCAGGCGAAGAGAAAGCATACAAGTGGATCTCTGCAGGTGATGGTGAATACGAGATCGAAGATGCAGAGCGTGCATCACACGGTACAACAATCACAATGCATCTTAAAGAAGAAGATGAAGAGTTCTTAGAAGCACACCGCATCGAGAGCATCATCCAGAAGTACTCTAACCATATTCCATTCCCTATCTTTATGGACAAAGAGAACTTCATCCCTGCCGAGACAGATGACGAAGGTAAAGAGACAAAACCTTCATCTACAGAGATCAAAAATGAGCAGATCAACAAGGCATCTGCACTCTGGACCATTGCGAAGTCAGAGCTTAAAGACGAAGACTATGTTGACTTCTACTCAAGCATCGCTCATGACTCAGCAGAACCATTGACATGGATGCACAACAAGGCTGAGGGTGCTGTAGAGTACACGACGCTTTTCTATGTTCCATCAAAAGCACCTATGGATATGTACCGTGTAGACTACGCACCAGGTATCAAGCTCTACATCAACCGTGTCTTTATTACCGACGATGACAAAGAGCTTATGCCTACTTACCTACGTTTCTTACGTGGTGTCATCGACTCTGCTGACCTGCCTCTAAACGTGAGCCGTGAGATCTTACAGTCTAACCCAGTGATGAGTAAGATCCGTAACGCTTCTGTGAAGAAGGTACTTTCTGAACTTGCTAAGATGATGAAGAAGAACAAAGAGAAGTACAACGACTTCTACGCTGAGTTTGGTAATGTTCTTAAAGAGGGTCTCTACTCTGACATGGGTAACCGTGAGCGTATCTTAGAGCTTCTACAGTTTAACACCATCAACTCTGAAGAGAGAACAGACATCCAAGAGTTTGTGAAGTCTGTTGATGAAGAGAAAAAAGAGATCTACTACATCACCGGTAAAATGGCATTAAGTATGCTCAAAAATTCTCCTGCACTTGAGCGTTTCAAAGCTAAGGGCATCAACGTACTTGTGATGAACGAAGAGATCGACACAATCGTTATGCCGATGGTAACCGAGTATAAAGAGTATAAGTTTGTAAATGCAGCAGACGCAGTTCTTGAAGACTCAGAAGAGGCAAAAGAGAAAGAAGAAGAGTTAGCTAAAGAGTACGAAGGTCTCATCGGTGAGTTCAAGAAGACGCTTGGTGACGCCGTTACTAAAGTTGAAGTCACAACGGAGCTTACAGACTCTCCAGTAGCCCTTAAGATCGACAAAGAGGACCCAAGCTACATGATGGCACAGATGATGGCGCAGATGGGTCAAGGCGGCGAAGTACCACCTGTTAAGCCTATCTTACAGATCAACCCGAACCATGAGATCTTGAGCAAGCTAAAAGAGTCTGCTGACCAGAACCTTATCGACGATGCAGCGCATGTTCTTCTTGATCAAGCAAAACTCTTTGACGGTATGGAACTTGACGACACAGCAGGTTTTGTTGCACGACTTAACCGCATTATGAGCAAGGCACTCTAGCCTCCTTTCTACTGTACCCTCCGATGGGTACGGTTTCTTACGCCTAAACTTCATTTTATCTCAACCTCTACTTTTCTTAGCTACACTTTCTCATGACAGCACAACAACGCAAACAGATCAAAGCCAAGATCATCGAAGACCTTCAACCTATTGCGCCACCAACTATATATCCAAATATCCACTCTTTGTCAGAAAAAGCACAGTAAGAAGCCGACGCTTTTGTACTAATTGAAAAATTTGGCTATACTGTCAACAATAAAAGATGATTTAGAGTTCATCTTTGCTTGCGTTTTATTGATGACCTTCCGTTAACAGTACGATCCACTCAAAAGAATACTCCACTTTATATTCGCCAATTCTAACAATAAGTGCAATTTCACCTAACACTTAACTAGCCAATCTTTTACTCATCTCACTAAAAAAGACCTCATAAGGTGTTTTATAATTCAGTACTTTTCTAGGACGATGGTTAAGTCTGTTTTGA
>JAJRVE010000229.1 GCA_024277445.1 Campylobacterales bacterium | reverse complement strand
AAGGTATCGCTGACACTGCCTAAGTCACCTGCCACTAGAGCAAATAGATAAGATGGTTTAGCAAAAGGATCTTCCCACTTCGCCATATGACGTCCCTCAGCGTAGCTTTCTGTCTCTACCAAGTTTCCATTACCCAACAATATCGGATAACGCGCACTCTCTGCAATAATCGTCGTCGTAAAAGTACTCATGTTGTCAGGACGATCTATAAAGTAAGTGATGTGTCTGAACCCTTCTGGCTCATTTTGTGTACAGAGGATTTCACCTGAACGGTACAGTCCCTCTAACGTAGTATTTTCATCCGGATAGATCTTCGTTACTACTTGTAAGATGAAGGCATCTTTATCACACTGAAGCAGCATCTTTTCATCATCACGTTCAAACAGCCCCTCAGCTTTAACATCATCGACTTTGACACAAAGAAGTTTTAGCCCTTCTCCATGAAGTGTCATCTCGCTACTCTCGCTATCCATACGCTTCACCTGCATACGGTTAATAACTAAGGTATGGTCATCAAAGATCTCAAAAGTAAGGTCTGTGTGTACGATGTGGTGTGTTGGGGCTTGGTAGTCGTTAAGATGTATTGTTTTAACTTGGCTCATAAATATCCATATTTTTTGGCCAAATCATAGCATTTTAGTGATAAGACCACTACAAAACATACGCATTAACAACAGACTTTATGTTCTTTCTTAGAAAATATTTTGTAACATAAACTATGCTTATAAAAAAGGGTACCAATGTCTAACACACTCACCATGGCAAAACAGCCGATTGTCGATCTTAATAACACCACCATAGGTTATGAGTTTTTCTACCGCGACGACCAAGGCAACCGAAACTTTACGGACCCTCGTTTTGCGACTTCGTCTGTCTTAGTTAACATCCTTAACCAGGTGGGTGTAGACAACAGTATTGGTGATGCTAAAGCCTTTATCAACATCAGTGGTGACATCTTACTCACAGACATCTTGTACAACCTCCCTTCTGAGCACTTTGTGTTTGAGCTCTCAGCAGACATCCACATGGGCAAAAAAGAGTTAGCAAACTTAGAACAGTTACATAAAGCAGGCTATATCTTTGCCCTTGACAATGCCCGTTTTAACGAGAACTACATCGGTAACTTTGGACCAGCACTTCCGTACGTCTCTTATGTCAAGTTTGACACCGTACAAACAGACATCGAAGGACTCCACAACAACATCCATCTTTTTGATGGCAAGCAACTCATCGCACAAAAGATCGAGTTTCAAGAGGTCTTTGATGCCTATAAGTCGCTTGGTTTCCAGTTTTTCCAAGGCTACTTTATCGCCGACATCCATACGACTGAACAGAACCGTTTAGATCCTAAGCACAAGGGTGTTATTCGCCTTTTCAACATGCTACAGTCGGCGTACCAGATAGAAGATATTGCTAAAGAGTTAGAGCGTCATAATGAGCTCTCCCTTCAACTCCTACAATATGTAAAATCCATTAAAGGGTTTGATCTTAGCGGTTCACCGACCATGCAAGAGATCATTACCCGTGTTGGAGTAGCCAAACTAATGCAGTGGCTCATGCTCATCATCTACTCTCGCTCAAGCAAGACGGTCGATGTCCAAAAAAGCACCTACTCTATTATGATCCAAAACCGTATTGATACGATGTTGGGGATCTTGAAAAAACTTCCAGAAGAGAGTCCAAAACTTCAAGACCAGGCACGCCTTGTTGCCCTACTCTCACTCTTAGACAACGTTTATGATGTTGATATTCATGACACGCTTAAAGCCTTTGATCTTGACTTTGAGGTTGAAGGGGCATTGGTAGGTAGAGAGGGTGAGTTAGGTACACTGCTCGACATCGCCATTGCTATTGAGGAAGGAAACTTTGCCACCATGCAAACGCTTCTTGAAAAATTAAACCTAGACGTTGAAGACATCGAAGAGATCTTAAACAAAAGCCTTGACGCTTCTAATTAGAAGCACATTTTTCTGTGAAACTGTCCTATCTTGATCACTATAATGATGCTCTAAAAAAGCAGGTTGTTTCACTCATAAAAAGTGAACAACTCCCTACTTTTATACGCCAAAAATACCCTCAAGTACATCCCTATAAAACAGACAAAAGTCTCTATGAATACACCTTAGCCTTTAAAAATAGCTATTTGAAAAAAAGCTCACCTCTCTCTAAAGTAATCTACGATGGTAAGATCCACGTCATCAACAATGCCCTCGGTATGCATACCTTTGCATCACGCGTTCAAGGGAACAAACTCAAAAGTAAAAATGAGATCCGCGTCGCTTCTATGTTTAAAAACACACCTGAACCCTTTTTACGTATGATTATCGTGCATGAACTCGCGCACCTCAAAGAGAAAGAGCATAACAAGGCCTTTTACAAACTCTGTCAACATATGGAACCAGACTACCACCAACTTGAGTTTGACACACGACTCTACCTTACCTGCCTTGAACATTTTGGTAAAATCTATACTTGAATTATTTGCTCAAGTTAAAAGAAACAAGACAAAGTATACGCTATGATAGCGGACTTTAATATGCGGGGGGGGCGAACACGTGTGGATTAAGATAGTGAACGATGGTATGAGTAATGGCTATGAAACCAAAAGTAAGTGGATCAGTTCACTCTTTATTTTTGTGGGTGTTGCTATTATTATCTATACTCTCTTCTCGCCACTGCAACCCGACGCCATACTTGCCTTAGCCCTAACCACAATAGGTCTTCTTTCCACGTACTTAACCGCTAAGATGAACCCTCATACCCCTGCTAGTTGGTTAAAAGCACTTCTCATCTTTGTTACCGGTCTGATTTTTTTGTTTGTGGGTATCTCTTCACTCACGAGTATGGGCTATCTGGTAGGTTCGTTTTTTCTTTTGGGTACCCTAAACAACCTCTATCTTGCCTACATCACTCGTAGTTCAAACACACGCTATGCTTGGTTACTGCATGCACTTGTGAGTGGTTTTTTCGCCTTCGATATCTTATTGCATACGAACAGCATCACCACCAACATAATCGCTCTTTATATTGCAATCAACCTTATCTTTGATGGTTTTGTCGTACTGTATTCAGGAAGAGTGGTCTATATTAGACCGTAGATTTTAAGGCAAGATAATCATTGATAATGCTTTGATGGTCAAAGACAAACTTTTCTTTGTTCAAGGCATCAAGCGCGATAACTTTTGTACTTTTGGCATCATCGCCAGCTGTTGGCATGGAAAATGCTTTACAGACATACACAGCTGAGACTGTATGAAAACGTGGATCACGCGCAGGATCTGAGTAGAGTCCCAACAAGCTCACAATCTCCACATCTAAACCGATCTCTTCTAACATCTCACGTTTCAGACACGCTTCTATGGTCTCACCAATATCCATAAAACCACCTGGAAGTGCAGTACCATACGGTGGATTCAACCTGTCGATCAAGACGATGCCCTGAAAAACCTCGTTGATATAGATCTCTACGATCCCATCGGCGGTAATGAATGGTGTTTTAATGGACATCTACTTCTCCTCTTTGGCATAAGACTTCATCTTCTCGATATGAACGTTCTCTATCTTCCCCGCTAAAGATTTTGCCAATGCTTCGAGTTCTTCTTTCGTCTCACGATGGGCTATCCCGCGCGCGGAGCAGGCCGCACCATTGATATTGTTATAGGTCATTCGCCACTGCATGTTATTCCTTTAGCGTTATAATAGGTAAAATTTGTCAACAAAGTAGAACATGCACTATCTTTTACTCATCTTAATCGCCATCATCTGGGGTTCTCAATATGTTTTCAACATCACTGTGTTGGAGAGCTTTACACCCTTTGGTCTTATGACATGACGTATCGTTTTTGGCTTTGTTACCCTCTCTATCTTCATCTTTCTCATTCCCAAAGAGCGTCAAAACAATTTCCAACTCACACCAAAACTTTTCGCTCTTTTCCTCCTGATCGGTGCAGTAGAAGCAGCCATACCCTTTTTTCTTATCGCCTATGGCCAACTGTATGTAAATGCTTCTATGACCGCTATCGTAATGGGATTAATTCCTATGATGACGATCTTTATGGAACGCATAAGTGCCCAGAGAAATCATATCAGCTCTAAAGAGATCATAGGACTAAGTCTGGGTTTTGTAGGACTAATCGTGCTAGTCAATCCCAGTAGTGATGCACTCAACACAACCCTTCTCGGTCTGCTTGCCATTGTTCTCGCAGCACTCTGTTTTGCCTTAGCCCTCATTCTTATGGCCAAGATACCCAAAGAGATCTCACCACTTCGTGCCACACGTTTTATCCTATCTCTCTACGCCCTACCACTTGTGGCTGTCTGGTTCTACTTTAACATCGACAGTATCCCAACAGACAAAGCCGCTTGGGGAAGTCTGCTTCTCTTAGGTCTTTTTGCATCAGGGATTGTCTACCTACTCTACCTAACGCTCATCCGTATGGCAGGTGCTAGCTTTACCGCACTTAGTAATTTCCTAGTCCCTGTTGTCGGTACTTTTTTAGGTGTTTACTTTTATCACGATCCTCTGAGTATCAATGTTTTGTTGGCACTTGTTCTCATTGTGGGCGGTCTCTTGCTCATCAAGCCATCTCGTACTTAGTGATGCTTATCGTACTGCTCTTGCCATGACTTCTGTAACTTCTCTTTTGTCATCTCTTTATATTGATCTTCTTTAGCAACCGTACGAAGGTTAAGAAGTGAGTAATACGGCATGTCGACCACTAGCATGTTTACCATCCATGTCGGTATGCTTCCACCCGGGTTCGTATGTGCTTGCCAAACGATCGAGGTTTTGTTGGCATCTAACCTCGTAAGGGTATATGCTCCCTTAGAACGAGGAATCGCTGTCAGGCCTAGACGCTTTACTTTTACACAGCGTGGATTAGTACTCTTGTCACAATAGTCATTGGCATCGTGCACACTAAGCACTGCTTTTTTATCCTCCCACACCAAACTAGAGCGTAAGATCAGACCACGATCGCTGACAGGGAAGCTCAAGTCGTAACTTTCATAGATGTAGTTCTCTTCAAAGCTAAGCTCTTCAAGGGTCAAGCCAAAACTACACTCATGTAGCCATGAAGTACAGTTAGGTGTGTCGTAAAGTACTGCCACTACAGAGGCTATACTGGCATTAACCACCGTTTCCCCACGATAGGCCAAAAAGTCTGAGCCTTCAACTTCAGCAGTATAAACACTCACCCCATTTTTCGCTTTAACTAAGGTCCATTCACTTGCCAATACCATGATAGATAGCATGATGGTTAAATATATTATTTTCATACGCTGATTATACCATGACACTTTTTTACCGCTCTGTGAATTATTTATATCATTTATACCCTGCTTAACACCATCTTCCATATTTGAGGGTTATACTTAGAAAACCACAACTTATGGATACTTATGCGCACACTCATATTATTTTTTTTAGCAACTTCTTTCACCTCTCTTTTGGCCTTAGACATTAAAGCTGAGATGGGAACAGGACTTTTTTATAGTGGAGCAAAAGGACGTATTGATTACGTTGAAGAGAGTTTCCGTGGCTCCAATGCCGTAACCGATATTTCCAGTGCTTCTAATTTTTATGTCTGGGGTGATTTTGAATCAAACAACAAGCTTCTACCAAAATTACGTCTTGAATATCTCAAGATCTCTGCTGAAGGAAACTCTCAAGCACATCTAGAGAGTCCAGTACAAGAAATAAAAGATCTGATCGATCAGTATATCGATCCACTACAACTCAATGATAAAAATTGGAACAGCCAACTCCAACATAATATCTATGACATTGACCTCTATTATGAATTTTTTGAGAAGAGTGCTTGGCCTAGTATTGGTCTTGGACTAGGCTATAAGTACTTTGACTACATCTACATCATGGACATAGACCTTGTTCCTGGTCTACAATTTGGTGACCGTGACTCATCTGGCGCACCCATGCTCTTTTTCACTTCACGCTATGACATGCCCTCTATACAGATGGGGTTCGAAGCCGATGGTAAGGTCTATGTCTTTGGTGACTCGGATATGTACGACTGGAAAGTAAAGATGGACCTTATGTTTGAAATCGATGATACTACCGATCTTGGTGCAGAGTTCGGTTACCGCCAACAGTACTTTAACCTTACGGGTAGTGATGTAGAAAATGTAACGGGTAATATGACCTATGAAGGTATCTTTGTTGGTATTGTTATAAAGTTTAAATAGTCTCTAGCTGTAAGACGCTCTTTACATCAATCCCTGTGGCCTTCTCTATGTAATGACCTTGCGCATAATCTGCTCCAAGTAACACCACCATCTGGTAGGTCTCTTTGTCTGTTATGTACTCCGTCACCACCTTCATACCCAACTCATGTATGATATTAATGATGGACTTAACAATGCGTTTATTATTAAGATTGGTCGTGATGTCAGAGACAAGTGAACCATCTATCTTGACTATATCCACCCCAAGTTTCATAAGGTAAGCATAGTTAGAGTACCCACTCCCAAAATCATCAATAGCGATTTTAGAGCCCTCTTCTTTGATGAGTTTAAAGAAGTGATAAACCTGCTCACTGCTCTCCAACTCTTCTGACTCCACCAGCTCAAAGGTGATGCGCTCTGCACAGTTGGAACTTCGCAACATACTCAAAATATAATGACTCGTACGCGGATCAAGGATGTCCGCCATCTCTATGTTAAAAGAGAAGTCATAAAGAGGGTTGTTTTTCGCCGCTTGAAGGGTCTGTCTAAAGACCTCTTGAGAGAGCTTACTATAAAGTCTTGCCCCCTTTGCGATGTCGATAAACTCGTTTGGATAGTGCATGGTTCCCGTTTCGTCTATAATCCGTACTAAGGCTTCAAACTTCTCGATCTCATGTGCTTTAGTGTTAGCGATGGCCTGAAAATGCAGCACGACTTGTTGATGTGTTAAAGCGTATTCCAACATGGCTAAGGTTGTAAGGTTCTCTTCTAGGTGTAAGACCTTGTCTACCACTTCAGAGTAAAAAGAGTAGGCTTGCTTAGACTTCTGCGCTTCACGCAGTGCTAAGGATGCCATCGAGACAAGAGAGCGAGGATTACCGCTTTTAGAACCCTGCGCTGCACCGATGCGTGCACGAACTGTGATCTCATGTCCAAAGCAGTTAAGATCAATAGGATTTAACTGATGCGCCATCACAATGGTGTCCTCTTTAAAAAACTCAGAGGGAGTGTTTTCATCCATTAAGATAGCAAACTCGTCGCCACTGTGACGATATAGGGTCAGGGTCTCCGCAGAGAGCATGGCATTTAAACGTTTTGAGAACTCGATGATCACCGCGTCACCTACCTCTTCACCGTAAATGGTATTGACCGTGTTAAAGCCATCGATATTGATCAACATTAGTTTATGCGCATAGTGTAGTTCAATAGCTTGATGAAGGGCTGTACGGTTAGGTAGACCTGTTAACGTGTCGATGTAGAGTTGTCGCTCTAGCTCAAGTTCTTGTGACTTTCGAGCGGTAATATCAAACATGATCGAGATAAACTCATGGATATCGCCTTTTTCGTCTAGTATCGGCACAACGGTGGACTCTACAAAAAAAGTCTCTCCTGCCTTGTTGACATTTTGGAACTCTCCTTTAAACGTCTTCTTCGCTAAGATGGTTGTCCAAAATGATTTTAAGTAGGCATCACTTGTCGCTTTTGAGCGTACAAGTGCGTGTGAGTGACCTCGTAACTCAGAAAGCGTGTAACCACTCAAACTTTCATACGCACGGTTGACATAAGTGATGTTCCCCTCAACATCGGTCTTCACAAGTGGCGAACTCGCATCCACCACCCGCTTGTACTCTTGTAAGAAGGTGTTTTTATGCTCTAAGTCACCCAGCATCGCATTGCCCTCTTGGGCGAACTGATTGAACTCACTGGCGTAAAGGGTCTCTATGCGTGAGCTGTAAGTTCCTTTAATGACATGTTCAAAGATCTTTTTGAGCTGAACAATACTCTTTTCCACACTAAAGATGTTCGCTATAAAAAAGTAGACCCAAAGAAGTAAAGCGATAAAGAGAAGATCAGAATAGATGGTGCTGTGAAGACCAAAACGCAGACTGTAAAAGCTAAAACCGACCATTAAGGCGAGTGCAATTACCAGTAAGGTACTGTTTTTTACACCTGAAGAGACTTTCTGCATCAGCATGATCGCCGGTTCAAAAAGTCTATTAAACATCCCTACTCTTTTGTCACGATGTAGAGTTGTTTATGCTCTAGTTTTTTAAGGATGTCCATCACACTCACAAAGTGCTGAAAACTAGCCTCTTTGTCAGAGCGCAGTACCACTGTCTCATCTTTACTGATAGCTTGGAGTTTTGATTCGAGTTCAACTAACGAGATCTCTTTTTTATCCAGGTGGTACTTACCCTCTTTGGTGATATAGATGTCAAACTCTTTTTTATCCTCTTTTTTGTCAGAAGCCTTTGCTTCAGGAAGTTCGATAGGCAAAATGCCTTGTTTGATAAAGGTTGCCGTCGTAATAACCATCACCAGTAAAACCAGCAAGATGTCAATAAGCGGAATGACATTGACCTGATCAAACTTTTTACGATGCTTCATTACGCTGCTCTTTCTTGTCCTGCTTGTTTTGCTTCCCAGGTAGCGCTAAGACGCTCCACCTTACGAATAGCAATCGTATAACAAACAATACCCGGTATCGCTACACCAATACCAAAAGCAGTCGCTTTTAGTGCCAAAGCAAGACCGTTCATCACAGACTTAGTATCCACTGCACCGGCTTCTCCCATCCCATAAAAAGTGATCATAATACCTAAGATGGTACCGATCAGTCCAACATAGGGTGCATTCGCTCCGATGGCAGAAAGAACAGAGAGGTTGTCTGTCAAGTCGATCTCTAAAAGGTCTTTGTTGTCATACTCATCGAGCTTAATGCTCTTGTAAAACATCATACGCTCTATAAACATCCAAAGTGCCACAATACTCATGATGCCCAAGGTACCCATTACACCATAATCCAAAATATCTTCTGCTATCTTTAACCAGCTCGTTGTGTCCATCTATATAACCCCTGAAAAATCTAGTTGCATTGTCGTACCCTCACCTTTAGTGGAGTCCACATGCAGTTTTATCTTATATTTATCGCAATAGTTTTTGACCAGTCCAAGACCGATGCCAAACCCTAATGCTTCACTGTCACTCTGATAATAGCGATCAAAGATCTGAAAGAGTGCGACCTCATCCATCCCTTGACCCTTATCTCTAATCGTTAATCTTTTATCTTTTAAAACAATGTCTATCACCGCATTTTCAGACGAATACTTCACACTGTTATCTATAATATTATCAATGACTTTTGCAAGGCCTATTCTATCTATATTTACACTAACAGAGGCTAAATCTTCACTAAAGTGCGCCTTTGAGTAGAGAGGTTTGAGTAAGTTCAGACGCTCTTGGATCAACATCGCCACATCAAACCGCTCCACCTGTTCATGTTGCATCTGCTTTTTGATAAGATAGTCCAACTCTTTATAACGCTCTTGCAACATACTACACGCCGCCTCTATTCGTCCAAACCGCTTCAGTGCGCGAGCATCTTCACTGCTCTTTTTTAACATCGCCGTATTGGTCATGATAGTGGTGATGGGGAGGTTTAACTCATGTAAGATCTCTTTAGAGAAGTGTTCTAACTGAGTGTACTGCTCTCGCATGGGTTCAACGGAGAGCTTTACCATAGCAAAGCCCATAACCAACACTAAGAACAAGATAATAGCTATAAGATAAGGAAGTGAAACTTGTGTCTGTAAAAAGTAAAAAAGTGTAAGAATAAGTAGTGTCGTAGTGACGAAAAAAAGAAAGATACTCAGTGAGATATTACGAAACAAGACGATATCCTATGCCCCGAATGTTCTCTATGCTAACACTATGAAGTTCTTGTTTTAGACGTGTTATGAGAACACGTATAGAGCCATCACTCACACTGCTGCTATGTGTCCACAGGGCATCTGCTATCATCTCTTTAGAGACGATCTTCTCCCCATTTTCGATGAGCAAGCTAAGCAGTGTAAACTCTTTTTTAGAAAGCGAAAGTGCTTTTTTCTCTTCATAGATAACGGAGCGTTTCAGATCTATGCAGAGTGAACCACTGCATCTATTTTGCTTGCCTTGCGTACGTCGAAGAAGTGCTTGGATGCGTAACAAAAGCTCATCATTGTCAAAAGGCTTTTTGATGTAATCATCTGCACCATTTTCAAAACCCTCTGTCATCATCGCTTTTTCTTGATGCGATGTAAGGTAGATAGCCGGTGTATTATCCTCCGCACTGCGAAGCTCTTTAAGCAGGGTCAAACCATCAATGAGCGGAACATTGATGTCCAGAAGATAGAGGTCAAACTTGTTCTCAAATGAAGCGTCTAATGCTTCTTGACCATTTTTGCACCAGGTAACATCATAACCCTCTTCATCGAGAAGGTCTTCAACACTCTCTCCCAATAGCAGGTCATCTTCAAGCAGTAAGATATTAGGCATTATGCGTCAGCGCTAAAAACGTATCATTCATCATTAAGCGAAGCGTTAAAGTACGTCTTCGATACTCCAACCAATGGTCTCACCCGCATACATCGGAACCACTTCACCATACTTAGCAGGCACTTTAAATGGAGATTCCACTAAGGTAACCTCTTTAAACTCAGGGCAGATACCGTAGATACTCTGCGCATTGTCAGAGACAAAGCTTTGTAGATTATCCAGCTTACCGTGTTTGTCAAAAAGCTCACACAGTACTTGTAGCGCGATAGGTGCTGTAAAGACACCTGCCGCACAGCCACATGACTCTTTAGCATGCTGTGGGTGTGGCGCTGAGTCAGAACCGAACATTACTTTTGGATGGGCATTAAGCGCAACGTTAAGAAGTGCTTCTCTATCTTCAGGTCGCTTGGCGATAGGCTTGCAGAAAAGGTGTGGTTGCAGCATCCCGCCAGCGACCTCATCAAGCGTGATCAAGAGGTGTTGTACCGTGATCGTGGCATAGAGGTTAGGATACTTGTCTAGCATGTCAACCGCTGCTTTAGTGGTGATGTGTTCCATCACAATCTTAAGATCAGGGAAGTTTGATGCAAGCAGCTCATAGATGCTCATAAACTCCTCTTCTCTGTCCATCACAAAACCATCGGTCTCGCCATGTACCAAAAGAGGAATATCCATACGTGCCATTGTCTCCAAAGTCTCACGCATCGCTTCAATGTCAAATGCGCTTACGCCACCTTCTGAATTTGTCGTAACACCTGCAGGATAAAGCTTTATCCCGAAGATATCATCACGAACCTCATCTAAGAAGTCCTCTGAGTAGTTGTCGTAAAAAAGTGTCATAAATGGTTCAAAGTCACTTCCACCACCAAGACCCTCATCATCAAAAACCTCATCAAACTCATCATCTTGAAGCTCAAGACCACAGGCATACATAATACGCTCTTTATAGGCTTTTAGCTGCTCTAATGTTTTTACCGGAGGTACCAAGTTAGGCATGACCACCGCACCCGAAAAGGTATATGAAGTCAGTTTAGCAACATTTTGTAGCATCTCTCCGTCACGTAGGTGTACGTGCATGTCTAGTGGCATAAGTAGTGAATGTGTT
>JAJRVE010000228.1 GCA_024277445.1 Campylobacterales bacterium | reverse complement strand
GAAGAGTTGGAAAAAGTAACCGATATTCTTGATGTTTGGTTTGACTCTGGTTCAACATGGAACGCAGTGCTTAAGTCACGTAACTATGACGCAGGTCAATATCCGACAGATCTTTATGTAGAAGGAAGTGATCAGCACCGTGGTTGGTTCCAGTCATCACTTTTCTTAAGTGCAGCAGTTCAGTCTAAGGCACCTTACAAAGGCATCTTGACACACGGTTTCACGGTTGACTCTAAGGGTGAGAAGATGTCTAAGTCTAAGGGTAACGTGGTTGCTCCTGAAAAAGTCATCAAACAGTATGGCTCTGAGATCCTTCGTTTTTGGGTTGCTATGAGTGACTATCAGACTGACTTGAAAATCTCTGATGAGATTTTAAAGCAGATCTCTGAGCAGTACCGCAAACTTCGTAATACCTTTAGGTTTTTACTGGCGAACATCGATGACTTAGAGACGATTATGCCGTACGCTGAGATGGGTGAGGTTGATCGTTGGATCGTCTCTAAGGCTCAGGTGACCTTTGATGAGACACATAAGCTCTTTAGCGAGTACAACTTTGTGGGTGGTATGAGTGTTCTTAACAACTTTGTTGTTAATGAGCTTAGTGGTATCTTTATGGACATCACCAAAGATAGACTCTACTGTGACGCTAAAGACGCTGCACACCGTCGTGCTTCTCAAAGTGCAATGGCGATGATCGCTAAGTCACTGCTTGGTCTGATCGCACCGATCTTGACCTATACAGCAGATGAGATTATGGAGAGTGCTCCAGCAGTTATCAAGGGTGATGCAAAAGACATCTTTGATATTCTTTATACACCGATCGACGTAGAGTATGCTCTCTTTGATGCAGAGTACATGAGTAAAGCGCGCGTTGGTTTCTCTGAGATCGTTGATGGTCTGAAAAAAGAGAAGACGATTAAAGCAACACTTGAACTTGTTATCTATACAGAGTCGACTAAGGTAGCATCTCTTGATAGCGTTGAGGCAGAGGACTGGTTTGTGGTCTCAGGCATTATGTCTGGAACACCAGCAGAATCTTTAGGCTCATTTGAAGTGGAGGGTGACACCTTTGTTATTGGCAAAGCAACTCAAGCGAAGTGTCCACGTTGTTGGAAGTATCACTCAGTAGATGAAGAGACACTTTGTGAGCGTTGTGACAAGGTTATGAATGTTTAATATGACAGAACCTGTAAGTGCGATGACAATTATTGTAACCATCATCATTATTGTTGCTGTCTCACTTCTTGCTGTCTATGCTGTAAAAAAAGCTAAAAAGGATAATGTGTGATAACACTTAAAGAAGCCCTTAGCCTCTCAAAAGAGGAGCTAGCGACCTTTAAAGACGATCTTAAAAAACAGATCCAAGCGCGACCGGAACTGAATGCTTATGTTGATGTTAACAACGTAGGTGAGGGTGTACCCATCGCGATCAAAGACAACATCCAGGTCAAAGACTGGTCAGTGACTTCCGGCTCAAATATACTCAAAGGCTACATCGCACCTTATAATGCGACCGTAATCAACAAGTTAAAAGATGCAGGTCTTTCACCTTTTGGCCGTACCAACATGGATGAGTTCGCTATGGGTTCGACCACGGAGAGTTCATGCTACGGTATGACACAAAACCCACATAGTGCTAACTGTGTACCGGGGGGCTCATCTGGTGGATCAGCCGCTGCTGTTGGTGCTGGACTTGCTATAGCGGCACTCGGTTCTGATACCGGTGGCTCGATCCGTCAACCGGCTGCTTTTTGTGGTATCGTTGGGATGAAACCGACCTATGGTCGTGTGAGTCGATATGGTTTGGGTGCGTACGCAAGTTCACTTGACCAGATTGGACCAATGACGCAAAATGTTGAAGATGCAGCGATCCTTTATGACATCATTAGTGGTCACGATGTGAAAGACTCAACAAGCTATGCGAACAATGATAAAGTCTCTGACAAACTTGACTCATCTCGTAAACTAACGATCGCCATCATCCCTAGCCACCTTGAAGGTGCGAGTGATGATATCAAAAAAGGGTATGACAAAGCGGTTGAAGCACTCAAAGCGGCTGGTCATACTATTGTTGAAAAGAGCTTGATGGATGGTAAGTATGATATCTCTGCTTACTATGTGACAGCAACAGCAGAAGCAACAACTAACTTGGCACGTTATGACGGCATTCGTTATGGTAACCGTAAAGAGGGTGAAAACCTTAATGATCTTTACCTGCGAACACGTTCAGAGGGTTTTGGTGATGAGGTGAAGCGTCGTATCTTGTTAGGGAACTTTGTACTTTCTAGCGGATACTATGATGCTTACTATGTCAAGGCTCAAAAGGTTCGTCACCTTATTAAAGATGAGTACGCGAAGATCTTTAAAGAGGTCGATCTTATCTTAAGTCCTGTTGCACCTCGTACTGCTTATGAAGTGGGTGCGCTGGAAGATCCTTTAGAGATGTACTTGAGTGATATTTATACTATCTCTGTAAACCTTGCTGGGTTGCCAGCAATCTCTCTGCCTGTTGATACAGCAGAGAACGGTATGCCAGTTGGACTCCAACTGATCGCCGGTGCTTATGAAGAGCAGACACTGTTTGACGGTGCACTCTCTCTCGAAGCCCAATTAAATTCATAAACCAAGGAAAACACAATGAATATTCGTAAACGCGCATTGACATTCGAAGACGTATTATTAGTCCCTCAGTACTCAGAAGTACTCCCAAGAGAAGTAAGCTTAGAGACGATGCTTACTAAAAACATCAAACTGAACATCCCTATGGTCTCAGCGGCGATGGACACAGTAACAGAGTACCGCGCAGCGATCGCGATGGCACACTTAGGTGGTATTGGTATTATTCATAAGAACATGGATATTGCAAGTCAGGCAGATCAGGTTAGAAAGGTCAAAAAGTCAGAGAGTGGCATGATCACTGATCCTGTTACGGTTAGCTTGACAACAACATTAAGTGAAGCAGATGAGAAAATGGGTGAATACCGTATCTCTGCTGTACCTGTTGTAGACGAGAACAACAAGCTTTTGGGGATCTTGACAAACCGTGATATGCGTTTTGAAAAAGACTTTTCAAGAGAAGCAGGCAAGGTGATGACAGCTATGCCACTTGTGACAGGTACGATGGGTACTTCACTTGATGAAGCGGCCGAAGTAATGCACAAAAATAAGGTAGAAAAACTGCCTATCGTTGATGAGAACAATGTACTTGTTGGTCTGATGACGATTAAAGACATTAAAAAGCGTATCGCGCATCCTAATGCGAACAAAGATGACCTTGGTCGTCTTCGTGTTGGTGCGGCTATTGGTGTTGGTCAGATGGATCGTGCTAAAGCGCTTGTTGATGCAGGTGTTGATGTTCTTGTACTTGACTCTGCGCATGGACACTCAAAAGGGATTATGGACAGTGTCCGTGCTATTAAAGCAGAGCTTAATGTCGATGTGATCGCTGGTAATGTGGCAACAGGTGAAGCGGTTAAAGCCTTGGCTGAAGCAGGTGCTGACGCTGTTAAAGTAGGTATTGGACCGGGTTCTATCTGTACGACACGTATCGTTGCGGGTGTGGGTGTTCCTCAGATCTCTGCTATCGATGAGTGTGCACAAGCTGGTCGTGAAGTCGGTGTTCCGATTATCGCTGATGGTGGTATAAAGTACTCTGGTGAGATCGCTAAGGCGCTTGCAGTTGGTGCGAGTAGTATTATGGCAGGAAGTCTTCTTGCCGGTACAGAGGAGTCTCCGGGTGATCTCATCAACTTCCAAGGTCGTCAGTACAAGTCATACCGTGGTATGGGAAGTATTGGTGCGATGCAAAAAGGTTCTAATGACCGTTACTTCCAAGAGGGAACAGCAGCAGACAAGCTTGTTCCAGAAGGAATTGAGGGACGTGTTCCATTCCGTGGACCGATTGCCGGTATTATTCATCAGATGATGGGTGGTCTTCGTGCTTCTATGGGTTACTGTGGTTCTGAGAGCATTGCAGTGTTCCATGAAAAAGCTGAGTTTGTTGAGATTACATCTGCTGGTCTTAAAGAGTCTCACGTTCATGATGTGCAGATCACAGCAGAAGCACCTAACTATCATGTTTAGTCAAGATAGAAAATAAAAAGCCAAGGGATTGGCTTTTTATTTTCGAAGTTAACCCTACGATAAAGTTGGGTGCGGCAAAGAGAAAAAAGATGAAAATAGAAGAACAAAACACTACTGTAAAGTTCGCCGGTTTCTGGGTACGTTTCCTCGCAACCTGGATCGATATGATCATCTTCATCGTGCCACTTGGCCTCATCGTTTACTTCATAAGCGGTGGGGCACTCTTAGACTTTTCAGACTTTGCGCAAAGCATGCAGTATGCACAAGAGGGAAACACCTTGGCTGCGCTGCAACATATGCCAAGAGCAAGTGCGAAGTGGGAGCCTCTTTTGGAGCTTTTAGTCGCAATTGTTACCATCGTTTTTTGGAAGCAGTGGGCAGGTGCTACACCGGGTAAAAAACTACTTAGTATTCATGTAGTTGATGCCAAAACCTATGAAGAGATAAATAACAAACAAGCGATTGTTCGTTATATTGGTTACATTGTTTCTACTATCCCTCTGGCCATAGGGTTTATAATGGTCGCTTTTACCAAAAAACGACAAGCGTTGCACGATATGTTGGCAGATACGGTTGTCATTTACAAATAATAGATATTTTTTAATGCACATCCTTGATGTTCATTGAAAAGTCTCACATCAAAGGATAGATATGCATTTTCAAACAGAAGCGCTTCACGCAGGTTACGAGAAAGATACCCAGTCAACCATGGCGGTGCCAATCTACATGAGTACAGCTTACGAGTTTCGTGATGTTGAACATGCGGCTGATCTTTTTGCGCTTAAAGAGTTAGGCAACATCTACACCCGTCTTAACAACCCGACAACCGATGTCTTTGAAAAGCGTTTTGCAGCACTTGAGGGTGGTGCAGCAGCGCTGGCTACAGCGAGTGGTATGTCGGCGATCTTTTATGCGATCGCTAATGCAGCAGAAGCAGGGGACAACATTGTCTGTGCTTCACAGCTTTATGGTGGTTCTCTGACACTCTTTTCTCACTCACTAAAGCGTTTTGGTATTGAAGCACGCTATTTTGATGTTCAGGATCCGCAGTCACTTGAAGCGTTGATAGATGATAAGACTAAGGTAATCTTTTTTGAGACACTGACCAATCCAAGTATTGATGTTGCAAACATCGCTGCGATTACCGCGATTGCCAACAAGTATGATATCTTGAGTGTGGTCGATAATACGGTTGCTACACCAGCACTATGTCAACCATTTAATCATGGTGTGGACATTGTGGTTCACTCAGCAAGCAAGTACACCACAGGTCAAGGCCTTGCTATAGGCGGGATTATGGTTGAGCGTAAAGGCTTAGTTGAGAAACTAAGAGGCAATATGCGTTATGCGCACTTTAATGAACCAGATGCTTCGTACCATGGTCTTGTTTATGTGGATGTTCCACTACCAGTATACACCTTACGTGCACGTATTTCACTTTTACGTGATCTAGGTGCGGTTAGTTCACCCTTTAACTCATGGCTGTTTATCCAAGGGCTAGAGACGCTCTCTTTACGTATGAAAGAGCACTCTCATAATGCCCTTCGTTTGGCAGAGTTTTTAGAAAACCATCCTAAAGTAGCTGTTGTTAACTACCCAGGTCTACCGTCAAACCAAAACTATGAGAATGCACAGCGTTACTTCGCTAATGGTCAATCAAGTGGACTCCTTAGTTTTGTTGTGAGTGACTTTGAACAGGCTAAAGCGATCGTGGATGCGACAAAGCTTTTCTCTTTGGTTGTTAACATCGGTGACTCCAAGTCTATCATCACACACCCTGCGTCAACAACGCATCAACAGCTTTCACCAGATGAGTTGGATGCCTGTGGTGTTCCTGCTGGCTTGATTCGTCTGAGTGCTGGACTTGAAAATGTTGCTGATCTTATTGCCGATCTTAAACAGGCATTAGAGGCGTAACCATCGAAGCAACAAAAAGCCGTGAACTCTTAAACTTAGAGACCCATACTGAACACTTTACCAACCCTCTTTACTTAGAGAGTGGGCGTATTTTAGAGCCGTATGATATTGTCTATGAGACCTATGGCACGATGAATGAAGCGAAGTCTAACATCGTTGTCGTCTGTCACGCGCTAACGGGTTCACATCATGCTGCCGGTTATTATGAGGGTGAGAACAAACCGGGTTGGTGGGATGGTCTGATTGGGCCAGGTAAAGCCATCGATACGGATGAGTTTTTTGTCATCTCTACCAATGTCATAGGCAGTTGTTTTGGCTCAACGGGACCGATGTCCACGATGCACCCACATGAAGAACCTTATCGTTATAAGTTCCCTGTTGTCACCATCAAAGACATGGTTAAGGCGCAACGTATCTTGTTTGATCGTTTAGGGATACATCATGTTCACGCTATTGTTGGTGGTTCTATGGGTGGTATGCAGGCGCTTCAGTTTGCTGTGCACTTTCCGAAGTTTGCGACCAAGATCATTACGATGGCAGCAACTTACGCGACCCAACCTTGGGCCATCGCTTTTAACAAAGTAGCCCAAGAGTCGATCTTGCATGATCCCAACTTTAAAAATGGCTATTATGACCCTGAAGTGATCCATGAAAATGGTCTCAGTGGTATGGCAGTAGGGCGTATGGCAGGGCACATCAGCTTTTTGTCACACCACTCCATGCAAGAGAAGTTTGGACGTGAATACAAACGTACTGATGGACTTT
>JAJRVE010000227.1 GCA_024277445.1 Campylobacterales bacterium | reverse complement strand
GCTTAGTCTAGTTCAAATTAGCACTAAAGCTTCTAGGAGAAGTCCGACTAAAAGACTATCTTAATACCCTCATCTAAGATGACCACCTTCGTGATGGCATCAACGGCCATTCCCACTACCCCTTTTTCATCTTTAAGTGAATAGATAGGACGGCTTTTATAGTACTCATTGAGCGCACTCTCTATACTTCCATACAGCATTGGTTTCATCTCATTAGAGATAAAGTCACTTTGTATATTAAGGACCTTTATCTTTCGTACATAAAGATTACCACCCTTACTATAACCAATGCGCGAAGAGAGGCTCACAACAGCTGTCACCACTTTTCCCGCGCTATCTCTGATGTTAGGTATCTCAAGTTTAGCCGTGAAATTAAAGCGCTGTTTTTTGCCATCTAACGCAAGTTTAGGGTTAGAGATGTGAAACGTTAGAAACATCGTCTCTTTTGTAATAGGAAAGGCTTCTAGCATCCTCTGTTGTAAAACGTCCTCTTTAACAACGTAGCTATAGTTTTCACCAAACAGTGGCAAGATAAAGAGTAGTGAGATTAAGATAGATCGCATAGAAAGCCTTGTGTAATTAAATAGGTACGTGAAAGCAATTATACTGAAAAAGAAAAAATAAGATTAGAAGAAGAGGTGAGAGCGAACTCTCACAAGGTAGGTACTAGAGACTAGTAACCTGAGTTGTATACAAAGCTACCAATAAACTCAATCATTGGGCTTACTGCTAAGAAAAGGAAGAGTGACGCAAATGCTGCCATTCCTACAATTGTCTTAAGTGAAGTAGAGGCGTTGACCATATAGTCTTGACCTTCGTGAATAGGATCTCTGAAGAACATAAACACGATCAGCTTCAAGTAGTAGAAACCAGCAATAGCAGAGTTAAGTGCCATGATCAGTGCTAGGACTGTAAAGCCACCACTCACCGCCGCACCAATAAGGTAAAGCTTACCCCAGAAAAGTGCAAATGGTGGGATACCTGCTAGTGTTAACATAAACAGTGCCATCAAGGTTGCTTGAACCGGTGAAGTTTGGAACATACCTGAGAACTTCTCAAAAGGATGATCTGAACTTTGACCTGGTAGTAGCACTTTTTGACGACTTACCCATAGCATTGTAAAGGCACCAAGGTTAGCAAAACTAAAGAGTGCCCAGTAAAGGAACAGACCCGTGTTTGCTTGTGTTGTACCAACAAGTACTGCTGCCATAACAAAACCAGCGTGAGAGACTGAAGAGTAAGCAAGCATACGCTTAACATCAGTCTGAACAATCGCCCAAACATTTGCTGCTGTCATCGTGATGACAACCATCGCATAGAGAACAACCTCAAGCCAAATCACACCTGAGTGGATTAGGAACTCAAAAAGACGCATCGCAACAACAAAGCCAGCGATCTTAGGAACGATAGACATGTAACCTGCTAGTGCTGCAGATGAACCTTCGTAAACATCTGGTGTCCATGTATGAAAAGGAACCAGTGAAAGTTTAAACGCAAATGATGCTAACAAGAAGACCGTACCAACAAGGATATAACCCATGTTAGCGTAGCCATCTGCTGCAAGAACTGCTGCGATCTGGTGGATCTCAACTGAACCTGTTAAGGCGTAAAGTACCATTGAACCAAAGGCAAATAGACCAGCAGCTAGTGCACCCATTGTGAAGTACTTCACTGCAGCCTCAAATGACTTACTACGGTTATGTAGCGCGATCATTGGGTAGAGTGCAAGTGACGCAGTCTCTAGTCCAACAAAGATCAAGATAAGGTTGTCAGAGGCAACCATAAACTGGAATCCAGCGATCATGAACAAGAAAAGTGCAAAGAACTCAGGGTATGAGAACTCATGGAAACGCTTAGATGTTAATGCCAAAGGTATAAACATCATCGATGCTACAACAATAACGATCTGCGCCAAAATAGCAAGACCATCAATCAGCATCACATTAAAGAAACCGAGTTGTGTTCCATTGGCAGCGAACACACCAGCAGAACCAAGTACTGCACCAAGGTCTAATAACAAGAATAGCATCGCGATCATCACATAAAGTGATTTATCTAAACCACCCTTTACAAGATCGATAACAATAATAGCCAAGGCACCAATGATAGCGATCAGCATTGGTGTTAGTGTGCCTACATTTAATGAGGCAAGTGAAACGTTGACTGCTTCTAACATTAGTGGCCTCCCTGTGTTTCAAATTTGACGATAGACGGGATCACTGATTTTGACTCAGGTGAAATGGCCTTATCATGCATAAGCTGTACAACGACTTCTACTGAGTTGTTGATCGGCTCAAGCACTGGTTTAGGATAAACACCTAACCAGATAGCAATGATCGTTAATGGGATCAGTCCAAGAAGCTCAGTCTTGTTAAGATCTTTAAGATCCTTGTTCTCTTCTTTAGTTACATCACCGAAGAACGCTTTTTTGTAAGCGGCTAGCATATAGATAGCACCAACAATAATCGCCGTTCCAGCAAGAAGTGTCATCATATGTGACTGCTTGTAGAAACCTAGAAGTGAAAGGAACTCACCAACGAAGTTAATCGTTAATGGAAGACCTACTGAAGCCATCATCATAATACCAAAGATCAATGCGTACTTAGGCATAACGTGTGCTAAGCCACCGAACTCACTCATAAGCTTAGTATGACGTCTGTCATAGATAACACCAACAAGTAAGAAGAGTGCACCAGAGACAACACCGTGTGCGATCATAAGGAAAACAGAACCTGTAATACCTTCTACGTTAAGTGCAAATGTACCAAGGATGATAACACCCATGTGTGATACTGATGAGTAAGCAACGACTTGCTTAATATCTTTTTGTGCGTACGCTACCATAGCTGTGTAGATGATCATGATGATCGCTAAGATCGCCACTGGATACATAAAGAACACTGATGCATCTGGGAACAAAGGTAGTGAGAAACGAATAAACGCGTACGTACCCATCTTCAATAGTACCGCTGCAAGGATTACAGAACCAATCGTTGGTGCTTGACCGTGTGCATATGGTAACCATGTATGGAATGGAAACATCGGTACTTTGATCGCGAAGCCCATAAAGAAGGCTGCGAATAACCAGTACTGGATGTTCTCAGGAAGAACAAGACGGTACCACTCTAAGATCGAGAAGCTCCACTGACCTGTTGCTTGGAAATAGAAGTACGCCATAAAAAGCATACCAACAAGCATGATCAATGAACCTGTAAAGGTATATAAGAAGAACTTGACCGACGCATAAATACGTAGTGGCCCACCCCAGATACCGATGATAAGAAGCATCGGTACAAGTGAAAGTTCCCAGAACACATAGAAAAGGATCGCATCAAGTGCCGC
>JAJRVE010000226.1 GCA_024277445.1 Campylobacterales bacterium | reverse complement strand
TCTGTGGACGCATACGCTGGACCATCATGTAGGAAGGTTCATCGCGTTCATGTGCCTTGGTGAGGTTGACAACGACTTCGGAGAGATTTTCTGTCGTCTTAAAGTGTGAACCTTTAATGAGTCCTGCAAAGTCAAGCGGTGAGCCCATGCCTAAAAAAACCTCGACATCTAAAACCTCTTGCTCTTTTTGAACAAAACCGACGACACACTCGCTAACACGCTGTGTCTGTTGGATGGAACTGCCTTCCGGAAGATCGACATAGATGTTAAAGGTGTCATTGTTCTTGCCTGGAAGCATCTTGGCCAAGACAAGCTCAGTAGGGAACATCATCATCGTTAAGACAAAGGCGATTAAAGAACCGATTAAAATAGCATTTTTCTTAAACTTGCTCTGTAGACCACTATAGATAAGCTCTTCAAATTTTTTAAACATTACTTCTCTCCTTTCGTCGGATGCTGCGGTTTCTTAAGTAGACGTACTGCGAGGTAGGGTGTAAAGATGTAAGCCACGAAAAGCGAAGCGATCAAGGCAACCGGAACATTCGCAGGGATTGGTTTCATAAACTGTCCCATCATCCCGCCGACAAAGGCCATAGGTACCATCGTTAAGATGATTGCAAGTGTAGCGATGTTGGTCGGTGGTCCGATCTCATCGGTGGCTTCGATCATTAATTCATAAGGGTCACGTTCGGCTGCATCGATATCATGGTAGTGACGGTGAATGTTCTCTATTACGATAATGGCGGCATCCACAAGAAGACCCAGACTCAGCAAAAAGGCGAAGAGGGTGATACGGTTGATGGTTTGCCCTGTTAAGTAGGCGACAAAGAGGGTGATTGCCAAGATAGCAGGAACGGTAAAGGTGACGATCAAGGATTCTCTCCATCCTAATACAAAGGTCAATAATATGGCAATGATAACAATAGAGATAACAAGGTGAAAGACCAACTCATTAACTGCTTCGTCTGCGCGTTCACCATCATTACGGGTGATGACATAGCTGATGCCATTTTTTGCCATGGTTGCTTTATAGTGAAGAAGTTCCTCTTTTACTTCATCTGCGATGATAACGGCATTAGTACCCTGAAGTTTTGAGACCGTTAGTGTGACCTGTTCTTGCAAAGGTGTAAAGGTACTGTCCTCTTTTTTCACACTCACTAGAGCGGACTTAAAGTTCTGCTTGTCATACGAGTCTTCAATGGTCGCAATATCTTTAAGATAGATCGCAGCACCCATGTATTGAGCGACGATGATGTTGGCGATGTCCTCTTTGCTCTCGATCGCATTTTTGATCCCCACCATTACGAGTTCATTCTCTTTGGTACGGTTTTTTACATCGGGGACATTGTATGCAACAGACTGTACGGCTTGTGTTATCTGACCCATAGAGAGGTTGTAGCCTGAGAGTTTATGTAGGTCAACTAAGATGTTGTATTGGTGCTTATGACCCCCTTTGATGTCAGTTACGGCGACGTTGTCTAGTCCGTTGATATGGTGCTGGATCTCTTTGACATAGTCATAAAGTTTTGTCTTGTCGACACGATCATCGGTAGAGAAAAAGGCAACACTAACGATGGGGATGTCGATATCGATGTCTAGTGGCAAGATGGTCGGTTTCATCGCTGTTTTTGGAAAGAGGTCTTTGTTTTGCATGATCTTGTCATAGACCTTTAGGTTAGAGTTCTCTTTCTCTTCACCGATGTAAAAAGCAACGTTAACTACCCCCACGTTGTCCATAGCAGAACCAAAAATGTGCTCAACACCCTTGATCTCTTTGAGTTTACGCTCAAGAGGTTTCACAATGACCTGTTCAATCTCCTTGGCGGTAGCCCCAGGCATGGCGACAATAACCGTTGAACCACTGACGACCATCTGTGGGTTCTCTTCACGTGGCATCACCTCTAATGAGATATATCCTAAGATCAAAAGAGAGATACCAAGCAGTGCAGTCAAGGGATTACGGATAAACCCTTTTGCTAGTTTTCCAGCGCTATCGGTTGGCACATAGTTTTTAGTTTTCATAATGGCTCCTTATTTGACAACAACGGTCGCATACATACCCGGATAGATGACAACACCTTTTTGCTTTTTAAAACTAATCTTTATGCGAAATGAGTGAGTCATTGGGTTAGAACTTGGGATGATTGCAGCGATCTTACCTGTGGTGACAACATCAACAGAGGGGATGCTAACATCAACGGCAGTGCCGACTTTAATACGTTTTAAATCACTCTCGGCAATGTCCGCAGTAATACGCAGTGAGTCAAGATCAGAGAGTACAAAAGCAGGCATACCTGGCATCGCCATCTCACCGACTTTAATGTTTTTAGCGATGATAACACCGTTGTTGGGTGCTTTGATATAGAGATATTTGTATTGGTTTTTCACCTCACGTAGTTGGGCATTGGCTTGGGCCACCTGCTTTTTACTGATCTTGACCATGTCCGCCATGTTTTTGGCCGCAAGCTCTAGGTTTTCGACTTCATACTTAGAGACCATCTTTTTCTCCAAAAGACGCTTGTGTCGAGCAAGGTTGAGGTTGACATTGTTAAGCTGGTTTTGGTTCATCTGAAGAGCAAGTTGTGCTTGAGAGATGCCAAGTTGGACACGAGCTATAGCAGTGTCGATCTCTTTAGAGTCAATGGTATAGAGGAGTTTGCCTTTCTTGACCACATCGCCTTCATTGGCACGAACACTGGTAACAAAGCCCATAAAACGACTCGTGATCATCTTCTCATTGTCTGAGATAACGGTTCCTGAAAGGGTAAGCCCTTCGGCTAAGAGGGTACCTGCGAGGGTGATAAGTAGTAGTAGTTTTTTCATTATTGTGCTCCATTTGCTAGTTTTTCTAAGGCGAATACACGCTCATTACGCTTGTTTTGTACTTTAAGAAGGGCTAAGACCTTCTCGATCTGCATGGACTGCTTGACAACTAGGTCGTTCATCGAGGCAAGTTGCTCTTTGTAACGCTCTTCATAGTTATTATAGATCTCAGTTGAGAGTTCAAGCTCTTTGGTTAAGCTTTCTATTTCATAGTCTAAAGAGGCGATCTCTGTACGGATCTTGTTTATCTGCAGTTTGATCCCTTTTTTAGCAAGCTCTACCTGTGTCTGTCTCTTAAGCTCATTGACCTTGGCCTCTTCGACTTTGTTGGAGTCAGAACCACCGCTAAAGAGATTCCACTTAAGTTGAACACCCGCAGTGTATGAACCATTGTCAACCATCTTGTACTCGTCAAGGTTAACGGCAGAAGATTGGACATTGGCTTTTAGACCGATCATTGGCAAGTAGCCAGAGTGAGAGACATCGACCATCTCTTTACGGATCTTAAGACCTGTTTGTGCCTGTTTGATGTCCACATTACGTGCAAGGATCTCATCGGTACTTAGTTCTGTCTGTTCAACAGCAGAGTCAGGAACAACGATCTGTGTTACCTCTTGGTTAAGTAAAAAACTCAGGTAATTATAGAGAAGCTCTTTGTTTGCCTGCATCTCATTTAAGTTACGTTCAACATTAGACTTTTTAGCTTGTACTTCAAGTAGGTCAATACGTTTTGCATAACCCTCGTCGATCATATATTGTGTGGTCTCTTCTAAGGTAGCGATGTTGTCGTTGATGGTTGTAAGGTTTTTTATGGCATTTTCCAAAAGTGCCATGTCATAAAAAGCTTTGCGTGTCTCATAGATCTTCGCATTGATGGTCTTGTCTGTCTCAAGTTGTTGCATCTTCTCCATGGAGCGACTGATGTCGGTGTAACCACTGATCTTTCCACCAACGTAGATCGGCAGGGTGTACTCAAGTTTTGTTTGGAAGAAGTTGGTACTGCCTGGGTTGTTTAGATCTTCTGGCTTAATACTTAACACATCACTGCCTGGAGCTGCACTCATAAAATCACCAAAACCAAGGTCTGCAAAAGAAGCTTGACGAGAGGTGAGTTTAAATCCAAAGGCATTACCGGCGTCATCTGTATTGGCAGCATTTAAGACAAGGTCTAATGAACCCCAGTTCATACCGCTGATCTGATCCGTTTTGGCTTGTGTACTCTGGTATTCAAGTTGTGCCGCTTTGATCTCAAGGTTGTCCTGTTTTAAGATCTCTATGGCCTCGTCTAATGTAAGGTTGGTGTCACTTGGTATGTTCGCTCCGTAGAGTGACAGACTTATGGCGAAGAGAGTAGTTAACATTTTCATATCTATTGCTCCTTGAAATAAACTAAATAAGTTTTATGAATAGATATTATATAAATAACTTATCAAGAAAATATCACATTGACGATTAAATGGAAGAATAATACAAATATAATCGTCAATTTTTTATCTCTATTCTTAAAGCTCAAATAGGGTAAAATTTCAAAAATAAATATTCAAAGGCCCTTATATGGCAGTAATTAGCATGGGAGACATCAAAAAAGGTGTTCGTTTAGAGATTTCAGGAGTTCCATACAGAGTTGTAGAGTTCCAACACGTTAAGCCAGGTAAGGGTGCAGCATTTGTACGTTGTAAGGTTAAGAGCTTTATGAACGGTAAAGTTGTTGAAAAGACCATCCACGCAGGTGACAAGTTCGAGATCCCAAACCTTGAATACAAAACCATGCAATACCTTTATGACGATGGTGAGATGTACCAGTTCATGGACAACGAGACTTTTGATCAACTAGGTCTTACGTATGAGCAGTGTGAAGATGCTAGCAAGTGGTTTAAAGATGGTGTTAATGTAGAGATCATCCTTCATAACAACAAGGCGATCAGTGTTGAAGCACCTGCTACTATGGAGCTAGAGATTACAGAAACAGGTCCTAAGGACAAGGGTGATACTACAAGTGGTTCTAAGAAGCCTGCTGTTCTTGAGACGGGCGCTGTTATTCAGATCCCTTATCATATTTTGACGGGTGATATTGTAAAAGTAAACACAGTAGACTGTGAGTACCTAGAAAAAGTAAAATCATAATTTAAAAGTTCCAGTTGCGGCGCGATTTGCACTTCAGCTCACCTCTCCACGCACACTAGTGCGCTATCGGGATCGCTTCAGCACAACTCACACCACATCTGAAACTTTTAATGCCGGGGAAACTTTTTTGAGGTGGCAACTTTCGACGAGCTTACGCCGTCGTTTTGGTTGCTAACTTTTAAGCAGTTCATACTCTCCGTCATTCCTGCGAAGGCAGGGATCAACGACTTTCAACCTTCCAACAATTTAAGAACCCACTAAGACAAACTAAACCACCCTTATTTCCCATTTCCCATTTCCCATTTCCCATTCACTTGTTACAATACTAAAAAGCAAAAAGGATGTTTCATGCCAAAAGTACTAGTTCCCCTAGCCAAAGGTTTTGAAGAGATGGAAGCGGTCTCTATGATCGATGTGATGCGTCGTGGTGGTATCAAAGTATTGGTACGTGCCTTGGATGAAAAGATGGAAGTAGAAGGTGCTAATGGTATCGTTATCAAGGCAGAAGGCTCATTAGTTGGTCTAAGTGCTGATGATATCGATATGATTGCTCTGCCGGGTGGTTGGGATGGCACCTATGCTTTGGCGGATGATGAGAATGTTCAAGCACTACTAAAAGCGATGGATACTAAGGGTAAAAACATCGGTGCTATCTGCGCGGCACCATTTGCCTTAAAGAAGGCAGGGGTTTTGAAAGAGACTTACACCTGTTATCCATCCGTAGAAGATGAGATCAAACAAGAGGGCTATCAGGGTGATAAGTTTCAGGTGGTTCAGACGGAAAATGTGAT
>JAJRVE010000225.1 GCA_024277445.1 Campylobacterales bacterium | reverse complement strand
TGGTTGTCGTGGGCTTGTTCATGTGCCTTTTTGTAGTGACGATACGCCATAACACTGTTCTTCTTAATGCCGAGACCTTTCTCATACATCTTGGCAAGTAGGTAATTCGCTTAACCTTTGTCCTGTGCTTTGTAGAGGTGGCTGTAGGCTAGGGTATACGACTCTTGGTTGTAGTAGAGCTTACCAAGGAAGAAGTTTGTGTCCCTGATACCGTTTGCATTGGCTTTTTCAAGCCAGTTTAGTGCTTCTGTTGCTCTGTTTTGCTTCATAAGCTGTAAACCATAGATATACTGTGCTTGGGGGTAGTTAAGGGTTGCTGAACGCTCTAGCCATTTTGTCGCCTCATGACGCGCTTTTTTGCTTTTAGATTTTGCATCCATCTTAAAGAGTCGATACATCGCTAAAGCATTACCATCTTTAGCAGCACTGAGGTAGTATTCTCTCGCTTTAGCCGGTAGTTTGATGCGAAGGTAGAGACGGGCTAGGTTGACTTTGGAAAGGCTGATGCCCTCTTGGACTGCTTTTTTGTGCCAACTAATCGCTTTTTTGATCTGTTTCTCTTCATAAACAATACCAACAAGGTAAGCGGCTTCGGCACTGTTAGCCTTTGAAGCAGACTTAAAGGCGTTGAGGGCAGTACGTTTATCGCCCTTGTTGAGCGCAGCGAGTCCTCTTTTAAGTTCACTTTGCGCGTATTGGTTTTCAAAAGCAACAAACTGTGAGTTGTCATCAAAACGAGGAGCATACTTTTTAAGGTATTTGTACTCATCTAAGGTGATGTGGTTTTCATCGAAGATCAGACAAAATGCCGCACTATTTATGTCATCATTTTTGACGATAAGGGGCATTTGCGCCTGACACTCTTTTGCGAGTGCCGCCTTGTCTGCATGGAGCTTTAAGGCGAGTAGGGACTCTTCATCAGCAAGTGCTATGTAGCTTGCCTCTTCTTTTTCGTCTTCTCTGATGTCACGCATCTCATCTAAGAGGGTACGCTCTCTAGCTAAGGCTTCTAAAAACCCACTACATGAGTCACGTAAGGTTTCTGGCGGTGTCTGTTGACAAGCGATCTCTATGGTCTTATAGGTAGCTAGTTTTTGGTGTGGGACAGGTTTGGCTGAACCCATACACCCTGTGAAGAGTAGTAGCGCAGAGAGTGGTAAGAGTAATAAGTAGGGCATCGTGTTCCTTTTTTTTAGTGACATTTGTTGAGGTATTGTAATTGATATATTGCAGTCGTTAGACCGTCGTCACTACTAATAGTAACCGCATTACCGGTTGCTTTTGTGGCAATGTCGACATAGTCAAACTGCTTTACACCTGCTTTTTGTTTGCTATCGATAACATAAAACTGTTTGCCATCAGGTGTAGAGACAATAAAGCCTTGTGACGTCCCAAGTGGAAGTGAGACGATCCCATGTAGACGTATCTTCAAACCCGCTGTTCTAAGGTTACGTAAGATAGGCTTTTCGCCATAAGTGTGCAACAACTTTTTAGCCTGTTCGCGCGTTTTACGTTTGGCTGCTTCAAAATGGGCTTTCTCTTTGGCACTACTTAAGCGTGAGAGACGTGCAACATTTTTGTCAAGTTTTTTTGCACCAAGTCGAACCGCATCTTTATAGTACATGGTCGCTTTGTAATAGTCTAAATTAACCCCAAGTCCATGTTCATACATCTTCGCTAAGGTTTGTTTAGCTTTTATAGTGTTGCATTTTTCAAGAAGAGGAAGTGCTTTAGTGTAGGCTTTTTCATCAAAATAGATGAGACCAAGGGCTTCTGTCGCGGGTAGCATACCATGTTCACTTGCGTGGATAAGCCAAGGTTTTGCTTCGCTTGCTTGTTTCTTTCGGTAGAGGTAAAGTCCATAAGCATTGGTTGCGGGTGCAAAATGGTTGTTGGCAGACTTTATCAACCACTCAAGTGCTTGCGCATTGGCTTTAGCGTTATCGGTTTTGTGGTACTTTTGATAGAGTAAAAACTGTGCATAAGCATCACCATCTTCTGCCGCATCAAGGTAAAACTGTTGGGCAATCTTAGGTTCACGTTTACGCAGATGTAGGCGTGCTAGGTTGATCCGTGAGCCTTTGATCCCATGTTCAAGTGCTTTGGTGTGCCAGATGATGGCTTTGTCAACATTTTTTGCTTCATATACAATACCAACCAAATATTCTGCTTGAGCATTACGCATAGATGCCGCACGCTTAAAGACCTTGAGTGCACTTCGCTTATCCCCTTTACTGAGGTAGCGTAAGCCTTTGTCTACCAAGGCACTTGAGTACTGCTTCTCGAACATAATGTAGGATGTCTTTTCATGATATGAAGGCTCTTGTTGTTTGTAGTAGTCATAATGTTTTTTTGTGAAGACGGTTTCTGGAAAAGTTAGCGTTAAGTCAACGTCTGAAAGCTCATTATGCTCGATCGCGTCAAGTGAGACACGGTTTAAAACCTTGGTGAGTTTCTCATACGCCACTTCACTCTTACGATGCTGACGGTATGCCTCTTTTTTTAGCATGATAAACTCTGATTCACGTGAAAGGTCACTCTCGGGATGTTTCTCTTTGAAACGGGTTAGTTTATACTCTGCTTTGTTCGCTTTGTCTAATCGTATAAGAAAGCTTCGACACTCTTTGTCTACATCGTCATGCACAAAGATACCCGGGGTGAGTTTTATATGTTCACAGTTCTCTTTAATAAGACTATATCTGGCAAGTTTGGGTGACTCGGGTGTTTCAGCCGTAGAATTACATGCGGTAAAAAAGAGGGAAGTAATAAAGATGAGTAGTAACGAGAAACGCGTCATTGTGACCCTTAATGATAGTTAATAGCAGTAACTATAACAAGAAATAGAAAAATCTTATATTAAGGCGCACCTTAAGCGAGTATATCTTTGGCGATTTGGAATTGGTTAGCGGTCATGAGGTGGATTTTGGGGTGGATCGCTTTGATATCATCAAAAAGTTTTTTACTGAGTTCAAAGCCTACCTTGTACTCCTCATCAGTAGAGACTTTGGACGCCGCTTCTAAGGCTTCGATCCAATAACTAGGCACGTGTATACCTGGAACATGTGCATCTAAAAACTGTGCGGTACGAAGCTTCGTAATGGGAAAAAGTCCTAGTATGAGTGTCGCGTCTTGATCTTGGTCACTGTTTTTATTGGCTTCAACCATAAGGTCGATGAGGAGTTTAGCATTGTCGATGTCATAGACCGGTTGGGTGATGATACCAACGGCACCGTGGTTGATCTTTTTAAGCATTTTCTTTTGCAGTGACTTTGGGTTTCGCGCGTGTGAGTTGACCACGGCGAAAGGGTAGATGGGTTCAGGGGCATCTTTAAAGGCTTTTCCCATCATGTCAGTACCGCTATTAAGTGCACCGATGATGTCTAGCAAGAGGCTAGAGTCACTCTCAAAAACCCCTTTTGCCTCTTTTTGATCAGAGATCTTTGCAGGATCACCGGTGAGGGCTAAAAAGGCACGGACATTCGCTTCATTTGCGCCAAGAAGATCAGACTGAAGAGCGATGCGGTTACGGTCTCGCATACTCATGGTCGCAAGAACCGGTTTGTTAAAGCGGTTTTGTAAAAGCTGTGAAGCAAAAAGTGCGTTGTATTTTAGTTTGGCAAGAGGGTTGTCGGTTGTGCTGAAGCCATCAACCATCTTTTCGAGACCCAACTCTTCGATAGCATCGATAACAGGTTTGAAACGCGCAGAGTGCGGTGGGGTCGTCTCAAGGGTAATGTATGTTGAGTTTTGCAATTTATCTATGAGTTGTTCAAACAAAAAGGGCATCCTACGCTATAATTGCGTGATTATAGCGAAAGAAGCGTAATTATTAGAAATTTGGAGTGATAGTGATGAAACTATGTGTGTTTGATTTTGATTCTACCTTGATGGATGGCGAGACGATTGACTTTTTTGCCGAAGCCTTAGGTATTGGTGAACAGGTCTCTGAGATAACAGAGCGAGCGATGGCGGGTGAGTTAGATTTTTTTGAGTCACTTCAAGAACGTGTTGGTCTATTGAAAGGTCTGGACTTCGAAAAAGTCGAGGAGATCAGCCACTCTCTACCCTATATGCCAGGTGCCATCGAAACCATAGCCGAACTAAAAAAGCGTGGTATGACGGTAGTCTGCTTTAGTGGTGGTTTTAGAACAGCAACCTCTTATGCTAAGGATATCTTAGGCTATGACGCTGACTTCTCCAACGCTTTACATGTAAAAGATGGCAAATTGACAGGACTTGTTGGAGGTGACATGATGTTTAACTTCTCCAAGGGTGACATGTTAGTTCGTCTGCAAAACATCTTAGGTGTTAGTGAAGAAGAGACGATGGTTTGCGGCGATGGTGCCAATGACTTAAGTATGTTTGCACATGCTGGAACACGTGTTGCCTTTTGTGCAAGAGAGGTCTTGAAAAAAGAGGCCAACATCATCATTGATGAAAAAGATCTTACTTTGATCTTAGAAAAAATATAAGGAAATTAGATGTTAGAAAACTCTATATGGTTTAAATACAACGGCGAAAAGTCTATCCGTGCGACATTGGCGGAATTTTATCAGTGTGCAACAAGTTTGATCAGTAATAATGAGGTAGAACTCTATAATGTACTTAAAAAGAACATGACAAAGCGTGAGTTAAAACTTTATGTCTTACAAGTTGCTGGCTTCGATGACGCGGCGATCGCCATGGAGATGGGGATTGAAGATGAGAAGGTTATTGAAAAGCTCAAGCATACGAGTAACCGTAAAATGCGTCAAGATAAGATCCGTCAAGCCGTTAAAAGTCTAGAAAGTGATGATGACGAGCATGATGAGATGGGCGAATAAGTAACGGGTTGATAAAAACTTGATAAACATCAAGAACTCTATAGTATATTTTATAGTTAACTGATGTATCATTTAATCGAAATTTAATCACAAAGGAACATAGATATGAAAAAATCTACTTCACTATTATTAGCATCAGTTGTTGCTATGGGTATGTTTGCTTCTACTGCAAACGCGGACATTAAAAAAGGTCAAAAAGCTTACCTTAAGCAGTGTAAAAAGTGTCACGGAAACGGTACTAAGGGTGCTGCAATGAAAACTCAAGACGAGTGGGCATCTGCATTTTCTAACGACAACGCTGGCTTCAAAGCATGGCATAAGGGTACTAAGGGTGAAAAATATTCGAATGGTAAAAAATTCAAAAAATATGCTCCACACTTGAAAGATTTCCTATATGAGTATGGTTCAGATTCAGGAAACGTTCCTTCTTGTGGCTAAAAAAGTCTAGCTTCGGCGCATCTTGCGTCTGATGCTTGACAGCGTACTTTATGTACGCTTTACAATCCTCCAACACAATCTACACCAAATCTAGACTTTTTCCTGTTTACAACTTCTTTATACTTCTTCGTAATTATCTGCTAAAATAGCTTTACTTAATTCTAAAGTCTACTATGTTTAAATATTTTATATCTCTTATTCCATTTTTTATCGTGCAACTTTATGCAGGTATTGCTATTGTTCCTGGGGATGAACAGTACTATAGTCATCGTGATGAGAATGTTACTTTTTTATATACGAAGCAGAACCGTTATGCGGCGCAGCAAGCAATGGGCTTGGAGCCTGAGATCAATGCGGCGTATGAGAAGCTTTTTGGGTTTAGGATGGATAGTCGACTTTTTGTGGGGATCATCTCTCAGCAAAACCAAGTGTCTAATGGCTTTTCAACGCAGTACCCTGTCAACATGCAGATCAACTACAATGGTGGTGGTTTGAGTGTGGATCATGCTACGACAACCTCTTGGCTCATTAGCCTTCTCTATCATGAAACCACGCACAATTACCAGATCAATGCCAAAGCAAGTGCGGTAACACGAGGTCTGGATAGTGTCTTTGGTACCTCTTATGTACTCTTATGGTTCTTTCCCTTAACTTCCATACCTAACGTCACCATAAGTTCTTTTCTTTTGGAGGGTAACGCGGTCTTAAATGAGTCATGGCAGGGTAATGGTGGTCGGCTTTACAGTGGTCGGTTTAAAGCAGAGACACTGCTCCAAGCAAAGGCAGGCAATATTAATGCACCCTTTCTTTACAACCAAGAGATAGGGACCTTTCCCTATTATGATCGTCACTATATTGTGGGTGGTTTTTTCCAGCTTTATCTAGCAGAGCACTATGGCTTAGATAAAACTAATAGCTTTTTTTACAACCACTCTAAATCTTGGTTGTGGCCGTTTATGATTAACGATACTTTTGAGATGACCTTTGGTGTGGATTATGAAGTGGCATTAAGAGGGTTTGAGCAGTGGCTTTTAGCTGAGGGTAGAGACTTTGTTGAGGCGGAGGGTACGCGTGTCGCAAGCTCCCTGCGGTTCTCTCCTCTCAATGCAAACTGTGACAAGATCTTTTTTCTAACCTCCAATGCTTACCGTGCACCTGAGCTAGTGACGCTGTTTAAAGATGACAAGTACCTGAGTAAAGTCTCAAAAAGTTTTTTACAGGGGAAGTTGATTAAGGTAGATGATGCGTATTATACGCAGGCGAGTGGCTTTAATGGACCTACAAAACGGTTGATTGGGCTCTATGATGAAGATGCTCACCTCAAGCCAGAGAGCGAGTCCAAGGTTATCCAAGGTTATCTTCGTGGTGGGATAGCGGTCTATTTTGATGTTGCTAGTTCGTTTGATCAGCCTCAACTCTATGTCGGTGATGAGTTCTATGCACAGGTTAACTCCTCTGTCTTTATTGATAAGGATGACAACCTTTATTATTTTGTACAAGAGCATAAAAAACGTACACTCTATAAAAACCGAGAAGCACTCTACACCTACAATGGTTATTATGGGATAGTAAGTGATGTTGATAGCCTTGGAAATGTCTACTTTATTGCCAACTCAAAGCGAGGAAGTTCGCTTTATCGTTATACAGCTCATGGGGTTGAGCGTCTATCTCCTGCTGATAACATCATAGATGCCCGTCTTCTAGATGATGATGAGGTATTAATAGCAGCAGTGGGCCAAGAGAACTACTACTATTTAACAACGAAGTTAGAAATAATAGATGAAGAACCTTATGAAGAGCGACTTTTTTTTGAGGAGGCTCAGATGGCTCAAGTAGATGCAAACCTTGTGCCGGTAGCGTCAATGGCTCCGCTATCACTTGAAGAGGCTTACTATGGCCCACTTCGTACAGAGTATGCTGGTACTGAACTTGCTGTAGGTCTTAACAGTAAAAACAATTCTGTCATCGCTACCTATAACGTTAAAGCTTCGTTTATCGATCCCTTGTTGACCAACCGTTATGCTCTCTTCTTAAGTAGAGGTTATGATGAGGTTGGCATAGTCGGTGCTAGTTATGATAATAATGCACATTTGTTAGGTTTTGGTGCTTCTGTTTATGGGGTGTATGATGAAGGTGACAGTGCTGCTTATCATCTCTATGATCCTGCTACCAACACCTATGGTTCCGCTGTGGGCATTCAAAAAGAGAGTCGTGACTATGGGCTCTCTGCCTTTATGACATTACCGGTCATGAAACGTGGCTACGATCGTGCTGATCTTGATCTTCGCTACTATCAAGATTATGATAACAACGTACGTTCACCGCTTGTTTTGAGTGGTAGCATCTCACATGCAGAGCGTTATTATCAGGCGGCAGACTACAACTACTTAAATGCACTCTCACTGTTTGGTAGTTATGATCGTAGTGATCTAGCATATGGCGTGGACTATCGTCTAGCACATGATCTTCCTCACCGCTTTTATCTCTCAGCAAAGATAAAAGGTGTCCGAAGCGAGTTTGATCGTCAAGCGCATCAGCTAACCCATAACAACTATACACGTGGGGTTAAGTTTAGTAATTTTGGTAGTTCTCTTCTGCGTGATCGAGCGATGGTTGTCATGCCCACCTTGGAGCATACGCGATTTGTCAAACAAGCGGCCTATGGTGAACTTGCACTGAAAAAACAGTTCAACGCAACACTGCTCTTTTTTACCTTTCCCTTCTCTCTGACACGGGAGATGCTCTACGCTAAACACCGCTACTATGATATAGAAGATTTTGGACAGAGCAGTAGTTGGGGTGAGCATACCCATTACAACGAATCCACACTGGGTATGACCTTAGACATCTTAGTGATGAACCGTGTGACCTTACCACTGAACTTTGAGTATATCCATAATGACAATACATTCGAGGAACATAACTTTAGGTTCTCACTTGGTACATTCTCGTTTTAAAGTAGTACGCTACTCCTCTTTCGTCACCATCGCACCGTACTCTAACAAGAGATCAACCATCTTTATACGCTTATGCTCTTGCGCTATCTTGAGTGCTGTAAGACCTTGTGGCGAGACACTGTTCGGATTTACGCCATTGTCTAACATAAAGGTAGCTACATCTATATGGTTATAGTAGACAGCAAACATAAGTGCACTCCAACCAAAGTTGTCAAAAAGTGTGTTGTCGGCATAGTTTTTCATCAACATCTCAACCGAACTAATGCGGCCCATGGACGCTGCCAACATGAGTGGGGTCCGTCCATTAATGTCAAGGTGGTTTACGTCTGCTCCAAGTTGTAAGAGTAGACGTATGTGGTCGTTGTTTGGTTTGTCTACCGCCTTAGTCACTGTCGTACACAGTGGCGTCCAACCCAGTGAGTTTAACGCGACATCAACCTTAGCCCCTTTAGCAAGCAAGAGTGTCTCTAACTCACGGTACTGCTGTGCCTGTTCATGGTACTGAAGTAGTGCGACATGGGTCAGGGTCAATGGCGTATGGGCATTGTCTGCAATATTGATGTTAGCACCTCGTTTGATCAGCATCAAGGCACCCTCTGGATTGTTGTTTCTGATGGCGACACTGAGTGCACTGTGACCACTTTTAGAGACATGCTCGAGGGTGGCATGGCGGTTAAGCAGAAGGATGGCAACATTCATAAAACGAGGGTGGCTGAGTGCGATGATGAGAGGTGTTAGACCTTCATTGTCTTCAGCATCTATGTCAACCCCTTTGTTGAGTAGATATAGTACGATCTTAATGTTATTACTTAAGATGGCTAGATGCAGTAGTGACTGTCCCTCATTGTTCGTCTGTTGCAACTGAGAAGCATTTGTGACACTGTGAACTAAACGGTTTAAGTCACCCAGTCGTGCTGTCTCAAAAATGTTATGCGAACTGGTGTCGACTAGGGTCTCAATCTTACTTATCATCTCTTTTTCAGCTTGCGTGGCGAGTTCATAACTTGAGATTGATTCACTGTTTTCTATCGTGATGTCTGCACCATAATGCAAGAGTGTCGCCATCAACTCATAGTGACGAAACTTAATAGCAAAGTGCAGGGGAGTGTTACCCTCTCTGTCTTGGATGTTCACGTTGGCACCATAGAGTAGCAGTGTCTCTATGACCTCTTTTTTGTTGTACTTAATCGCGAAGATGAGAGGTGGCGTTTTGCCGAGTTCATGAAAATCAACGTCAAAGCCTTCGACGATCATCTGTACCATCTGTGCTACCTGGTTATGGATGATGGTCTCAAAAAAGATCTCGTGAGTCTGTTCGATGATGTGTGCTTCATTGGGATGATACATGGGTGTTTTTAGTATCAATGCACTGTGTAGACGTTCCATAAATGGCATCTGAACTCCTTGTATAACAATGGTAGCATATAAATATGGGCTTGTAAAGTACTATTTGCAAGGGAATGTTTTGTTAGTTATTAATGTGTTGCATAATTCTGTTTAGTGGTTTTTATTGGAATTAACTTTATAGACTACGCCTTTCTCTTTTTTTCTCGGAAAAAAGAGAAACACACAGCGCTAAAGCGCCGTACAGGACGGAACTAAATTCCGTATCGTAGAAAAACCGCTCGCAACGGATTCAAGCTCGATAGCTATCGAGTACCTTCCTTCCAGTCATTACGTTCCTAAAAACAGTTAACTCACTATTCGTTCAAACGGAACTGTTTTTTTAACGGAACTTCACTTCTTCTAGTCAGCTTTGCAGATGTTGCGAAGGAAGAGCAAGTGGTAACACATCTATTAATGTGAAAGCTCATCACTTTCATCCCAATTCAGAGTGTCAAAACATAGGCAATGCTAGAGTCGTAAGAGCATGAGAAAGAAAAAACCAACCTTTAAATAAGTTAGGACTCGACTTCGCTATCGCAACCTTCTTGGTACAGTTAAAACAGTCAACTGCCTTGCCTACCTCAGAGTATATGATGCATCCCCGTGTAACTGTGACCGCGTTCGCACTTTCTTCTTTTCCGCTAGGTTTCTTCTTTGTGCGAGCAAAGAAGAAAAGTAGCATCCTAGTGATATGAAGTAATAGAAAAAATTTGAATAGAAATAAAATTACGATTAGAGGTATAACAGAAAGTATAAGTTGAGTGTATAAAAAAGAGTAAAAAGAGGTGTTGAGGTGGAAGTAGCGAAGCAGATGCTTCGCCAGTGTTATCTACTTGATGTTCTCAAAAGGGTTGTTAATAACCGCTTTACGAGTAACAGTGTAAGGAATGATTGCTGCTGCACGAGCACGCTTGATAGCGATTGTAACCATTTCTTGGTGACGTTTACAGTTACCTGTTAAACGACGTGGCATAATTTTGTAACGCTCAGATAGTGAAAAGCGTAGTGAACCTGCATCTTTGTAATCCATGAAGTCAACTTTTGCTTCACAGTATTTACAATAACGTTTTTTGTATTTTCTTCTTTCAGCCATGGTAATGTCCTTATTTGTTTATTACTTAATTGTTTAGAGAATGCTCTCTAAAATGGAATCTCATCTTCATCAATGTCGATAGACGGAAGGTCTGCCGGCATACTCTGCTGTGGCGCTGGCTTTTGCTGTGCTGGCTGTCCATAAGAGGGCTGCTGGTACTGCGCTTGCTGCTGCTGTTGCGGAGCTTGGTAAGATTGAGATTGCTGCTGTTGCGGCTGTCCATAACCACCTTGTGATGGCTGTTGTGTTGGTGCATTGTAGTTACCACCTTGAGCGCCACCAGAGTTCTGGTTGTCGCTCTTAGAGTCTAACATCTGCATTGTTTCAACAGCAATACCGTGCTTAGAACGTTTGCCACCATTTTGGTCAACCCACTGGTCAAATTGAAGACGACCTTCTACTAGGATTTTACTACCCTTACGAAGATACTGGTTTGCTACCTCACCTGAACGTCCAAAGAAAGTAAGGTCAATAAACATCACTTCCTCTTTCTTTTCACCATTAGAGGTAAACTTACGACTAGTAGCGATGGCTGTTTTAGCGATCGCCATGCCTGATTGGCTATAGCGTAACTCAATATCACGTGTTAGGTTTCCTACTAGGACGACTTTATTGTACATCTGGGTTTTCCTTTACTTATTCTGCTGCTGGAGTTTCAGTAGCTGGTGCTTCAGTTGCCGGAGCTTCTTCTGCTGCTGGAGTTGCTGCTGCTTTCGCCGCTGCTTCTACTGCTGCAGTTTTAGCTGCTGCTTTTTTCTCAGTCTTAGCAACAAGCTCTTTCCATGCAGTTACTTCACGCTTAGAATCGTACTTGATCGTAACGAAACGAAGAAGATCTTCGTTGATACGGAAACGACGCTCAACTTCAGCAATAGACGATGGTGCCATTGTGTAATAAACAACGTGGAAATAACCACGCTCATTTTTTTGAATAGGGTAAGCTAGTTTCTTAGTACCCATTTCGTCGCGAGCAACGATCTCAGCACCGTTAGAAGTAAGAACTTCTTCGATAGCTGCAACAGAAGCTTTTGCTTCTTCTTCAGTTAGTGTTGGTTTAACAATTACTAGATTTTCGTAATGTCTCATAGAGTATATCTCCTTTTGGTTTTGGTCCCTTATGGATCGAGTTTAGCGAACTAAACAGTCATATGCTTAAACGTTATGCTTTGGCACAAAGAGTAAGGAACGCGTGATTATACTCAAGTGTAACTTAAAAATCGTGTAAATTATTGTACTAACGAAATGAATGACATGGGTACTTACTAATTGTGGCGTTACATACGCTTTTTTGTTTTACTTGTGGCGATGGCTTGGTAAGGATCATCGGGCCAATAGTGCTTTTTATACTTTCCTCGTAGCTCTTTTTTGACCTCGTCATAGGTGTTGTCCCAAAAACTTTTAAGATCTTTTGTGACCTGCATGGGACGGTTGGCAGGTGAGAGTAGTTCGATGGTGAGGGTGACTTGGTTGTTGATGAGTTTTGGGGTCTCTGTCATGCCAAAAAGTTCTTGGAGTCTGACAGCTAAGGTTGGCGTAACTTTGTTGGCATAGTTAAGATAGATGTTGGAGCCACTTGGTACCTTTAACCGTGCCGGAGCAAGCAAATTAATCATCTCTTGTTGTTCCCATGTCAACATCGATAAGAGAAGGGTCTGTACGTTTAGTTTTTGAAGTGCTTTAAAGGTCGAGACACCATCTAAATGGGGTAAGAGCCATTGATCAAGGTGCTCTAATAAGGCATCTTCGCTGAAGTTAGGTAAGGCTTTAAACTGAGCTGTGTTGATCTCTTGACCTTTCCAATAGTTCAAAAAGTTAACACGCTCTTGTAGACTTCTTGCCTCTTTTGACCATGTTAGTGCTGAGAGACCCCTCTCTTTTAGGGCAAGCATCAAGGCCTTCGCAATATCCTCTCGAGAGATCTCTTTAGTCGATTTCTCTTCTAAGACAATAGCACCAAGTCTATGGATCTGCCTTGCTTCTACACGCTCAAGGGCAGTGTTCCAACTCACGACTTTTTCTTCTATGATCTGCTTTGAGAGATGGGTATAAATGGTAGCTTCGTCAAGTGCTACAGCCTTATAGATATGTGCGTTACTTTGTGCACTGTCCAGGTCCGCCACAACAAGGTATGGCTCACCAAAAAGAGTATCATCTTGAGAGAGTTGAGCTCCTTTACCACCTGAGAGCAGGTAGTTATGACTATTTCGGTGACGTATTTTGGCGATACGATCAGGATAAGCAAGGGCCAATAGCACTCCAACACTGTTATGTTGTATCTGCTGTGAGAGAGAGACGCTTGGAAGTTTTTTTTCAAAACTTTTTATACTCTCTTTTATCTGCCGGAGTGCTGCAGTATCGACATCAATACCATTGTGGTTCTCTTGAACAGCAACAAGGCGTTGGTTTAGGTCTATGTTGCGTCGTGCTTCGCCTCTAAAAAGCTCTTTTTCGGTGAGTAAGGCAGCCAAGGTGCTCGCCTCTTTACTGAGACCACAGGACAGGGAAGTGATGATCATATGGGCAAGTCGAGGGTGCGTTCCTAGACTTAGCATCTGCTGACCATGTGGGGTTATCTGCTTCATTTTTAAGGCACCTAACTGTTCTAAAAGCTCTTGTGCATGTTTGATAGCACACTCGTTTGGTATGTCTAGCCATTGTAGCTCATGGATGTTCTCTACACCCCAGTTAGCCAACTCTAAAAATATGGGTGTCAGGTCACTTGTTAAGATCTCAGGTAGGGCATGCTTGATAAGGGGTTTGTGTTGGTGCCAGAGTCGATAACATCGTCCATGACTAAGTCTACCTGCACGACCACTTCGTTGCGTAGCCGCATCTTGGGAGATGAAGATGGTCTTAAGTGTGTTCATACCAGAGCCACTGTTAAAGGTTGAGACGCGTTGTAGTCCAGCATCGACGACGACTTTGATACCTTGAATGGTAAGGCTTGTTTCGGCTATATTGGTGGCAAGAACGACCTTTCGTGTACCATCTTTTGTAGGTAAAATGGCTTCATCTTGTGCTTGTTTACTCATCATGCCATACAGAGGTGCGATGATGATACTCTTATCGTTAAGACTTTTATGTAGTCTCTCTTGCACATTTTTGATCTCTTTGACACCTGGTAAAAAGACGAGAATACTACCATCGTCTACGCGTAGGGCATGTATAATGGTTTTACTTACTAAACTTGTCACTTCATGGAGCTTTGGTGCTGCTATCTTGTTATCAAGATAGATGTTTTCAACGGTGTAGCTTTTTCCTTCTGAGGTGATAAGTGGAGGTTGTTCTAACAGTTCATAGAGTGCTGAAGTGTTTAAGGTAGCAGACATCACCATGATCTTTAGGTCATCACGTAGAAGCTCTTGCGACTGAAGCGTGAGTGCAAGGGCAAGATCACCATGAAGGTTACGTTCATGGAATTCATCGAAGATAATCAAGGCGACATCTTCTAAAGCAGGGTCACTCTGTAACATCCGGGTCAAGATGCCCTCGGTTACTACAATGATCTTACTCTCCTTACTCACACAGCGATCAGACTTTATCTGGTAGCCTATGCGTTTACCCACTTGTTCGCCTAACAGTTCTGCCATTCTCGCTGCGGCACTGCGCGTGGCCAGACGACGAGGTTCCAACATAATGATCTTCTTTTCAGCCAGCCACGGTTCATTTAAAAGGGCAGTGGGAACAGCCGTTGTCTTACCTGCACCTGGTGGTGCTTGTAAGATAAGACGGTTTGCTACCTCTAGTTGCGAGAGGATCTTTGGTAAAACATCATGGATTGGTAAGTTTTGCATAGGGTATTATAGACCAAGTGGAGTGAATCTTGGTCTTGCTTCTCTTCCTTGATGGTAGTTTAAAGTAAAAAAGTGTGGAAATAATGTGAAAGCAGATGCTTCTTACAAAAACGTTTTACAGCGGTATCGTTTTGCTTTCAACGCGTTCTTGCAGAGCAGTGCTTAGGTTTGGAAAGAGGTCGATCCCGAGTTTCGCCTCAAGCGTGTCAACGGTAGTTCTGTACTCTTTCATCTTTTTATAGTCAACCGCTCTGTTTGGTACGATCCATGCCCACATCTTAGGACCATCTATGGTGTTGGGTGCGTAAACCGCTTTATAGTAGTGTGTTGGAACTGCCACTTTATGGCGACCGATACGCTCGACTTTAGTATTGGTCTCATGTAAAAAAGCGACACCAGTGACGACAATAACCTCTTCATAAGCATTGGCAAGCTCGCGTACACCACGTTCTAAGTAGACCCAACCGTGACGGTTTAGGGCGTAGTCTTGAGGGGCGATGTTTGACATGACAAAGGTCTCATGTGAAGCAAAATGATCTTTGTTCATGTCTTCAAAGGGAACAAGTGGGCTTCTGTCTTGGGTACTGTAGCTGTAGTCACTTGAGGTTGCACGATATTTTCGTGCTAGGGCGTAGTCTCTGTGATAGCGAAAACCTTCGAGTGCAATCTCTTTGGTCGCTGTGTTCTCTTTTGTAAGATGTTCTACTGCCCAAAGGGGTGTTTTAGTCTCAAACGAGTACCCGAGTACAAAGCTTTTTTTACAGAGTACTTTGTCAACTCTCTGTGTAGGGAAACCTTCAGGGTAGAGTGTGCTACAATCTTGTGCAAATAGATAGGTTATAAGTGATAAGAGTAGGAAAACAGATTTAAACAAAAGGTACCTCTTTAAAATATTTATGGAATAATACACTTATAAACCGTCAGTTACATACTTTAGCACTTAAAGATAATATTTTTTAATAATATGTTTCAAATATTTACACCATAATTTTATAGAGATTGACAATGCCCAAAGAACAGACCAAAAGATTTCACCAACGTAGCCTACATAATGGATCATACGATTTTCCAGCCTTGATTAAGAGTGAACCTCGGCTTGCTCCTTTTGTTCAAGAGAACAGCTATGGCGACCTCTCTATTACCTTTTCTGATCCTGAAGCAGTTTTGATGCTTAACAGAGCGCTTCTGACACATTTTTATGACATCACTTTTTGGCAGATCCCAAAAGGCTATCTCTGTCCACCCATACCGGGTCGGGTAGATTACTTACATTATATGGCTGACCTCTTAGCAGAAGCGAATGGTGGCGAGATCCCTAAAGGGGAGAAAGTACGCGGCTTAGATGTTGGTGTTGGCGCCAATAGCATCTATCCTATAGTTGGGTGTAGTGTGTACGGTTGGTCTTTTGTCGGCTCAGAAGTCGATGCTAAAGCGATCACCTCTGCTAATGCGATCGTCTCTAAAAACCCATAGTTAAAAGCGAAGATAGAGATAAGAGAGCAGTCAAATAGTGAACATATCTTTAGTGGTATCATTGGTAAAAATGAGTGTTTTGACTTTACACTTAGTAATCCACCTTTTCACCGCTCGGCTGAAGAGGCTCTATATGGAACGGCACGTAAAAACCGTAACTTACATCAAGGTAAGTCCAAAAAAGGGGCACTTAACTTTGGTGGTAGAGCCAATGAGTTGTGGTGTCCAGGTGGTGAAGTCGCTTTTGTGAAGAAGATGATAAAAGAGAGTGCGGTTCATGGAAAAAAAGTCTTTTGGTTCTCTACACTTGTCTCTAAAAAAGAGAGTTTAGCTGCTATCTATAAGGCGTTAAAGGAAGTCAACCCTGTACGCATCGAGACAATAGAGATGCAACAAGGTCAAAAGGTGACACGCATCGTGGTCTGGACCTTTTTGTCAGCCGACCAACAACACGCATGGAAAAAGAGACGTTTCTCTTAAGGTCTTACTTCTTTTTCGGCATTGTGATGACAAAGTAGTCACCATCTACACTGTGTTTGATCTTCTCTTCATTGACATCCTCAGGGATGGGATAGGCCTGAAAAAAGTATTGAGAACTTGAGTAGTATCCATTTTTATCTTTTCGTTCTGTTTTCATCTGCATCTCAAGTGTTACACGATGATCTTTAACGGTAAAGTTAAGGTTTTTCGCTTCTGCTCCATTGAGTTTAACACGATGGATATAGGCTTTTTTACTCTCTTCAAAGAGTGGCTTTACCTCGTAGAGTTTTGGGTTTTTCTTCTTCTCTGCAATCAGAAAGTCATTACGCTTTTCTAACTCTGTAACGGCTTGCTTATACTCTTTAATCAAGACCTTGTTGTGGGCAAGCTCTTGGTTGAGGTTGGGGATGATAGTTGTTGAAGCAAGTAGTGATGTTACTGTTAATGTTGTTAATAAAGAAAGTGTTTTAAACATAGTAGCTCCTTCGATATATTAATATACAGGGTAGAAAAATGCGATCATACGAAAGCATTTTTATCACTCTGTGGTACTTTAGAACCAATGAGGAGATGATGGCATCACTCAATGGTCATTGCACCTTGTGTTACCCTGCTGAAATTGTAAAAAATATTGGTAAATATTTTGTAAATAAAACTCTTTTCGTCTGTTTTGATTATTACCAAAAACCGATAAAATAGCTAAAGAAATAATCTCACCAAGGAGTCGTATGGCAGCTGGTATATTTATGGTCTTAGATGACATTGCAATGCTTCTTGATGATGCCGCAATGATGAGTAAGGTTGCTGCGAAAAAGACAGCAGGTGTCTTAGGTGATGACTTAGCGGTAGGTGCTGAAAAAGCTTCAGGCTTTGCAGCCTCAAGAGAGTTACCTGTTTTATGGGCGATTACCAAGGGCTCTCTGCTCAACAAGTTGATCATCTTGCCCATAGCTTTTGTACTGAGTGCTTATGCATCTTGGGTCATCGTACCTATCTTGATGTTAGGTGGGCTCTACTTGGCCTATGAGGGAGCAGAGAAGATTTTTGAGTACTTTGTTCCTCATGATGAGACACACAAAAATGATGATACTCATGATGAAGGAGACCTGCAAGAGAAAGAAGAGAAGAAGATACTCTCAGCGATACGAACAGACTTCATCTTGTCCATAGAAATCATCATCATTGCACTTGGTACGGTGGTAGATAAAGGCATTGGTGTACAGATCATTGTTGTTTCGGCTATCGCCTTGTTAGCGACGGTAGGTGTGTATGGGGTGGTGGCACTCTTGGTGCGCATGGATGATGCGGGTTTTGCGCTTATACGGATGGCAGACGGTGAGAACTCACTACTGCAAAAAGCGGGTGAAGCTCTGGTGGCGGCACTACCAAAGGTCATCAGGCTCTTAACGGTTGTGGGAACCTTAGCGATGTTGTTGGTAGCAGGTGGCATCTATGTGCATAACATCCACCAGATCCATGATGTATTACATTTTCTTCCTGTTATTGTGACGGAACTGTTAGTAGGCTTTGTGATAGGAGTAGTGGTTGTTGTTTCAGTCAAAGGTACTCTGAAAATGAGATCACTTTTAGTAAAATAACTTGTAAAGTGCGCTAACTATTAATGTGCATGTGGTTCAGGATTTCTAAGGTCTTAGTGACATCATAGAGCGCACTATGGTACTGCTCATCATCAAATTCTATATTGTAAAAGAGACAGGTCTCGATGAGCTTCGGGTTTTTGATGTTCCCTTTTGCATTACGGGCTTGAACATGTTTTTTGTTCTCTTTCATGGTGCAGAGATGCTTTTCAAAGGAGACTAATTCTCCTAAATGACGAAGTTCAAACGAGATGTTGTGGGCTACTAAGGTAGTGGCACCCTGACAAAAAGCCACAAATGCTTCATCCTCTTCAAAGTACTCAGCATAATCAGCACCTGCTCTAAGCCTTTCTATACGCTCAGGAGATAACTTGTGTACGGCTAAAGCGTGAGGGTTAACCTCGTAGTCTGATAGGTAGTAACGATGAAAGGTGTCGGTAACGACATAGCTCCCATTTTCTTTTTTCACTCTAAACGCTGCAACTTCAATAACATCATGAACATGTGAAGAGTTGGTCTCGAAGTCTAAAACAATCATCGGCTACTTATCTTCCGTGTCACTTGCTGGCTGTTCACTCTCTTGTTCTGTCTGCTTGTTAGTAGTCTTTCGTTTCTGCTTGCGGTGACGAGGCTTTTTCTTTTTATCTTCAGTGGGTTGCGGTGTTGTATTGATCTCAGCCTCAGGTGTTGGCGTAAACCCTTCTACCGGCTCTTCAGGGATCTCATGACGCATCACGCGCTCGATGTCTAAAAGTGCTACCTCTTGTTCCTCACCAAGTAAAACAATCGCTTCTCCACGTTCGTTTAGAGAAGCAACACGGTTAAGGTAGTGCTCTGGTTGGGTAGGCAGATCATGACTGATGAGGTGTGTAATGTTGGCAAGTCCAAGTGTCTGCAAAATCATGTCTGTTGTGATGAGAACACTAAGCTCTCCATCATCAAAGGCTTTAGCAGCAGCTTCGTTTTCATGTGTGCGTTTGTTGCCATGAACGGAAGTGGCATTGATGCCGTGTTTGTTGAGGTAGGTACTCAAGGTGTCAGCTAAACGTTTTGTCTTAGTAATGACAACAGCATGTACCTCCTCACTACTTTTGATGATATGCGCTAACATAGCTGCTTTGTCATACTCAGCAACAACGTGTAGCTTTTGCTTAGTGCGTTGAGCAATACTGATAGGGTCGTAGTAGATTTTTTCTGTTGTCGGTTCGGTTGATTCTGACATATTGGTGTTCCTTGAAGTGTGTGGTTAATGTAGTTGGGTGTGGGTTCTTAGAATATTTAAGAGAGATTCTAAGACGCGGGAGTTAGAGCATCTAGTTGTGCCTTATAGACGCCTTTTTCAAGAGGGTTTTCCATGGTTATGGTTCCATCGGGGAGCTGAAAGTAAAGGACACCATTTTTACTATAGACATTGGGTATGCCATTCTCTAGGTTCTTTTTCTGCGCAAGTCTTACGGCATCATTTCCTATCTGCTGGATGGTGTCTGATATGTTGATATTATCTGATTTCGTCATTTTCTATGCTCCTGAACTCTTGCATCTTTTCATGGTCATAGACAGCATCTGTGTCTGCAACTTTTTCAAAAATCTCATTAGAGTTATAATAGACTTCCCAATGATCTACAAGATCTTTATAGACCTCGAAAAACATCGTTTTACTTCGGTAAAATCGCCTTATTATATCATCTTTAGGAACATGGTGTCCACCACCGATGACCCGTATAGCAACCCGTCCAATGTTTGTCTCCGGTCTCTCTAAGAAAAGATAGATCATCTCTACCTCAAAGCCATTGGTATGCGCAAGTGTGATGTACTTTACAAGGTACTTACCTGAAAGGGTTGTTTCAATGACAAAGGAGTGCTCTTGTTTAAGTCGTTGACTAAGCTCTTGAAAAAAAATACGACCTGCTTTTACTTGATGCTTTGTAATGTTGTGAGGATCAAGTTCTTTTGCAATTTCATCGGCATTGATAAAGTGTAAGTTGTGAACTTTGGCAAAAGATTTGGCAAAGGTTGTTTTGCCACTCCCATTTGCTCCGGCTATGATATAGAGCTTTTTCATTTTTTTCCTTCACAACCGTTATTTCACCATCTCTCAAACCATACCGCTTATGGAGCATATTAAGATCTTGAGATAGAACATACTTCACATATGCTCATGTTTAATCTTTCAGGATAATTAGAAAGATTATAGCGAATTGTTTAGAAACGAAAAGAGATTTCTTTGTTGTACAAAAAATGTTTGAAGGTAAATACAAATTCTATATAATGTCGCATGCAAAACTTACCCCTAGATAATATATTTATACCCGCTAAAGTTCCTTCTAAAAAGGTGATGATCATTATGCATGGTCGTGGTGACTCGTCTGAAGGCTTTACGATGTTGCCTGATTTTATCGATATTGATGAGATGAACTACCTGCTACTTGACGCACCCTTTGAGTTTTTTACGGGTCTCTCGTGGTATCAGCTCCCTCCCGAACAACTTCCTGGTATCAAACACTCAAGTCAGCTCTTAACAGAGACACTTGATATGCTCTTTGAAGAGGAGTTTAACGCAGAGGAGAGCTTCTTGTTTGGCTTTTCACAGGGTTCACTGCTTACCTTTGAGTTTGGTGCGCGCTACCATAGAGAACTGGCAGGCTACATTGCTATCAGTGGTTATATTTACGATGCTGAGCACTTACTTGCTGAGATGAACCCAGACTTACGCGAATCCAACTGGCTCTGTACCCATGGAACCTTTGACAACGTCTTACCTTTTGAAACCTCTAAAGAACAAGTTGAGACACTTCAAGAAGGTGGGTTTGAGATAGAGTTTAAAAGCTATGAAAAAGATCATAGTCTCGCGAGAGAAGAGCTCGCATATATTTCGGACTGGATGCGAAATATCATAGACGCATAAGTGTTGCGTCAGGTAGAAGGTTATCCCTCTAAGGCCTTTAGCTTGACTTCATACTCAGCCATGAGTGCATCTAGCTCTTCTTGCGCCACTTCCATGCGCTCAAACTTCGCTTCGACTTCTGCTTCTAAGTCACTAACTAGCTTGGAAACTTCCATGACCTTAGCATTGTCATTAGTGCTTGAAGCTTCTACTAACTCTTGATGGTATAGTTTGATCTGACGTTCACCTTCCATAATGAACTTCTCTGCTTTTTCTACCTCTTTACGAAGCGGTGAAGTGGCACGTGAACGCTCTTTTGTGATGACGTTTTTAAGTTTTTTGTTCTCTTTACTCATCGGGTTAGAGGTCTTTTTCTTTTTAGGCGCTGTCTCTTCAACATCATCTTCATCCCACCCTTTTTTCTCCAAGAACATATCGTAACCGCCATCAAAGAGTTCAGCACCATCTTTAGAGAAGATGATGAGTCTGTCAGCAACACGTCGTAGGAGCTCTTCAGAGTGAGAAACGATAATCGAAGAGCCTTGGAAGTTTTTGATCGCAACCGTTAAGGCCTCAATAGAGTCGATGTCAAGGTGGTGAGTAGGCTCATCAAGGAAGAGAAGGTTTGAAGGACGAGAGAGGATCTGTCCCAACATAACACGACTTTTTTCACCACCCGAGAGAAGAGAGACCTTCTTTTCAGCACTGTCTCCACTAAACATCATCGCACCACAGATACTTCTTACACTTGCGGCAGAGAGTTTAGGGTTAGCTGCGTAGATTTCGTCCATGATGTTGCTCTTAGGATCAAGACGTGAGATGTTAGTCTGTCCAAAGTGACCGATGGCAGTAGTTCCGTGGTACTTTACCTCGCCACTTAAAGGTGTTAACTCTTTAGCAAGGTTGTTGAGTAGGGTAGACTTACCCACACCATTTTTACCGATGATGGCAAGACAGTGACCTTTCTCAATGGTAAAAGAGATGTTTTTAAAGAGAATGTTGTCTGGTGTGTACCCAAAGCTAATGTCTTTAACATCAAGAAGCACTTTAGCCACGGTGTCTTTAAACTGGAAGTCAAACTTTAAGGTGTTATCAAAACCAATGTCTTCCATGCGGTCCATCTTCTCTAACTGCTTAACTTTAGACTGTGCTAAGGCAGCAGTAGAAGCACGTGCCTTGTTTTTAGCGATGAACTCTTCAAGCTCTTTGACTTTTTTGTCTTGAGAGACTTTTTGCTTGGCATAAAGCTCTTCGTTCTCTTTGAGTTGGCTGTAAAATTTGTGGGTGTCACCGGGGATCATAAACAGGTCACGTCTGATGATACCCATAGTATGCGTACAGATGCCATCCATAAAATCACGGTCGTGAGTTACGAGAACCACTTCACCTTGGAAGGCACGTAAAAAACTTTTTAACCAACGCAGTGAGAGGATGTCCAAGTAGTTGGTAGGCTCATCGAGTAGGAGTAGGTTAGGCTCAGTGACCAAAAGCTTAGCAAGGTTAATACGGATCTGGTATCCACCCGAAAAGTCAAGTGGACTCTTGTCGAGGTCGGCTAAGTTGAAACCAAGACCAAACAAGATCTTTTCAACACGGTAGGTGTCCCACTTCATATCATCTTCGAGGGCAAGTGCTGCCTCTTCACGGAGTGTTTTCTCAGTAAAAACCAGGTGCTGGCGTAATGCACCTATTTTATAATTCTTAGGGATGATGACTTGCCCATCACTAGGTTCTTCTTCCCCCAAAATGAGTTTAAACATGGTGGACTTACCACTACCGTTACGACCGACTAGCCCCATTTTGTTACCGGGGTTGAGTTTAAAGGTGAGGTTGTTGAAGAGTTCTTGGCTGCCGTAAGATTTGGAGACGTTGGAAAATTGGATCATAGGTATCTTTTTTTGTCGTATTATACTTTGTAAGGGCTTGAAGAGAGTTTTGGTTAAGATTTCAGAAAAAAGAGAACCATGCAGACTTTAGAACAACTCAGATCTGGAAAGCTACTCGGAGTCACGCAACTGACGATCTCAGAAGGTCTAACCTCTTTTCCACAAGAGATTTTTACCTTGGCAGACACCTTGGAAGTCTTGGATCTTAGTCATAACAAACTAACTGAACTACCTGACCTTAGTGTGCTTAAAAACCTAAAGATCGCATTTTTCTCTTTTAACCGTTTTAATCATCTTCCTCATGCCTTTAAACAGTGTGAAAAACTTTATATGCTCGGCATGAAGGGTAATCAGATAGAACACTTTGATGAAGATATTTTACCTCTTGGTATTAGCTGGTTGATACTGACAGATAACAGACTTAAGGCCTTGCCGCATTCCATAGGCAAACTAACCAAGATGCGTAAGTTTCCCTTAGCGGGTAATCAATTGACTACTTTGCCTGAAGAGATGGCTAACTGTCGAGAGTTAGAATTGATTCGTCTCTCAGCAAATCAGTTTGAAGTACTACCAGAGTGGTTACTGCGTTTGCCAAAGTTGGCATGGCTCGCCTTTTCTGGAAACCCATGTTCCATTTCACCTAAGTCAGCACTACCTGAAGTCGCGTATGAGAGTTTGGAGATGAGTGAGCTGTTAGGGGAGGGGGCTTCAGGTGAGATCTACAAGGCACATGACAAAGAAGCGGCAAAAGAGGTGGCGGTTAAGCTCTTTAAAGGCGCGGTGACGAGTGATGGTTATGCCCATGATGAGATGAACGCTTACATGAGTACAGGAGCACACCCGCATCTTATTAGTGTGCATGCTCGGATAGAAGGCGATGAAAAGTTGGGCTTGGTCTTAGAACTGGTTCCTTCACATTATGAGAACCTCGGACTCGCCCCTAACTTTGAGACCTGTACCCGTGATACCTTTGCCAAATGTACACGTTTTAGCCTTGAGACGATTTACAGTGTTGCTCGTGCTATGGTCTCTGCAGCAGAGCACCTTCATAACCGAGGTCTCATGCATGGCGATCTGTATGCGCATAATATTTTAATAGACAGAGAAGATCATCACATCTATTTTGGAGACTTTGGTGCAGCGAGTTTTTATGACAAAGCGAACAGTTTATATGAGAAGATCGAAGTGCGTGCTTTTGGGGCTCTTTTGGAAGATATGCTTAACTTATGCAGTGATGATCAAAATGAGGGGTACCGTTATCTTGAGACCTTAGCCCAAACCTGTATGGATGAGGTCGTTGAGAGACGACCACGCTTTCAAGAGATTAGGATTTAATGCGTGTTAAATATAGCTCTGTAATTTGATCAATGTCGAAAGCAGTAGAGCAGACTTGTCCATCTTTCCACTTGACTTCATCTTAAGCTCATTTTCTAAGAGCAGGTTCATCATCTCATTGTATTGGTGCTGTTTAAAACGAATGCTCTGTTGTGCGCGTTCTTGTTCGATGTTACGAGGGAGCTTATAGCCTAAGATAGCACGAGAATCAGCCATACCGTGGATCTTTATGTGGGCATAAAAGAGGTAAAGTTGGGTTAAAAACGAGCTAATGGCAGTGATGATGCGGATCTCATCTTCGCCACTCTCTAAGACATGTTGTAACTCTTCCCGGAAATCTTTTTTGGCTAAAAGATGATTAATAAACTGATCGATCTTGACCTCACCAACACCATAGACTAAGGCATCGATATCTTTAGAAGAGATAGGGCGGTTTAAGATGGCCAGTTTAGAGAGTTCATTAAAGGCAAGGGCCAAGTCACCATTTTGAGAGTCGATGAGGTGTGAAGCGGTGTAGCTGTCGAGTTGGAGACCTTGACGTTGTGCCTCTTGCAGTAACATCGCCTTTGCTTCACTCTCATAAGGGTTAAACATTCGCACTTCAATGCCACCTGACTTCTTGTTAAAAGCCTTCGCTGACGTTTTCATGTCACTACCATAATAGGCGTAGATAAAACGGTTGTCAGGATTTTTCTTGATGAAGGTGAGCAGGGTGTCGAGCTCTTTTTTAGGAACTTTCTTCTCGTTTTTGATGATGAGTAGGTTCTGGTCGCCAAAAAGTGATCCTTGTGAAAGGTGTGCTTTGGCAGAGGCAAAGTCATACTCGTCATGATAAAGACTAAGGACATTAGCCCCTTCTATGTTGCTAAAGATCTTAAGGTAATGATCAATGAGAAAATGGCTCTCACCATAGAGCATGATGGCGGGGATGTTTTGTCCACCACGCATGAGGTTATCTAACTCTTTACGATACATCTACACTAACTCCATGGGGTCATTGTCTAGCTTTTTAACGAGCGAAGCATGGATGCGTGCTGAGGCGATGTCTACCGCGTCGATGCGTAAGATGATATCATCAAAGAGCATGACAGAGGTGGCAACACTTAAGTTGACTTCAGCTCCTTGGATAGGCTCTAGTATCTGTGCTGTAAAGCTAGGATCGGTACTGTTAACCCGTGCTTTAAACTCTTCATTGATGTGCTCAGCTGCCCAACGAGCAAACTTACGCTGCATAAAACGTACTTCGATTGCTGATGCTTCACGCTCTTTTTCACTGATGCTAAAACAGAGGGCGTCAATGTTGCGTAAGACGTAAGAACTCTCTTCCGTGTCATGGGCAAGCAGTGCTTTGAGATGACGGTGCACAATAAGATCAGCGTAACGACGGATAGGGGAGGTGAAGTGGGTATAGGCTTCAAAACCGAGTCCAAAGTGTCCGACATTGTCTGGCGCGTAACGTGCTTGCATCTGCGCGCGGATGATGAGGGTGTCTACTTCGCTGACCAAGTCTCGTTTGGCTGCCTCAGCCTGGATAAAGTCAATGGTCTCTTTCATTGACTCTTTTGGTTCGACGATAAGACCAATACCTGCGAGTTCTTGGTAGAGACTTTGGAGCTTCGTAGGACTCGACTGCTCGTGGATACGAAAAACACCATGGGTATAACGCGCGGCTGCTGCTTTGTTTGCTAACAGCATACAGTCTTCAATGAGACCATGTGAAGGGGTCTCTTCACTGGTTGTTGTGGCGATGAGGTTCTGCTTCTCATCGAGTTGCATACTAAGCTCTTCAGAGTGAAAGTCGTAACCAACTTTAAGACGCTCTTCACGTAGGGCATCGGTGAGTTTACGAAGTTCGATAAGGTTAGCTAAGACAAGCTCTTCATCGCTATTTTTAGCTGTTAATTGCCCCTCATAAAAGGCATCGATATCTTCATAAGTAAAACGTCTTTTGGAATGAATAATAGCTTCATAAAGTTCAGTATGTTTGACTTTAGTCCCGTCCATATGCAGTTCAAAGACAAAAGCAAGCCGATCAACATGGGCTTGTAACGAACAGAGGGTCTCAGAGAGTTGGCGCGGCAACATCGGGATAGAACGATGCGGTAGATAGATGGAAAAACTACGGTAGATGGCTTCGGCATCGATGGCGCCAAAAGGCTCTACATAGGCACTTACATCGGCTATAGCGACATAAAGAATGTTCTTCTCAGGAAGATAACAGATAGCATCATCAAAATCTTTTGCTGTAACGGGGTCGATGGTACAAAACGGAAGTTCTCTTAAGTCTTTACGATCGGGATACAAAGAAGCATCAACATTTTTGTCAAAACTCTCTGCTAAGGCGATGACATCATCTTCAAATTCATCATGTTTGTTGAACTGTGCTAAGACGATCTTCTCATCCACAAGCGGATCACTAATGTTGCCAAGTGTCTCCATGATGGTGCCATCTTGGTTGTTGACTTTAACAAGGTCACCCTCCTTGTAGCTTAGAAGTGCTTCTTCTGTGAGTTCGATGCCAGCAGGATGACTGTTTCGTATGTCGACAAAGCTCTTTTTACCCTCTTTGGTGGTGAGAATGGCCACGCTATAACTCTCCGCTTTTCCAATGACTTCAACCACTTTTGCACTTGGTGTACCACGTTTACCCATAAGACGTTGGGCAATAACAAGATCACCGTGTTTAGCACCGTTTAAGGAGTGCTCATCGATATAGAGGTCGCGTACATTAGCGCCCACTACTTGTAGATAACCTGAAGCACCTTGTGTCATCATGATGGTACCCGCGCGGTACTTTGAAGGAAGTCGGTAGCGTTTCTCTTCTTTGACAAGATATCCCTGAGTAAGCCATGTCTGTACCTGTTTCATCTCTTCATCGGAGATATCTTGTTCATAAAGCCCTAGTGTAAGTCGTATAAGTAGGTTTTTCACGTAAGTTTATTATCCATATTTCTTTATTTGATGTATTATAACTAAGAAATGAATTCTGAGGAAAATATATGAAAGTTTTATTGATTTTAATAAGTGCTATCTCTCTGTTTGGTAGTGACTATGCTTTGATGCAAAAAGCATTTGATAAGGGTGATGTTGCTCGTGCCATCTCGTATGCCCGTACCCATGCCATGCAAGGAGAGATACCGGCTATGTACGATCTTGGGTTGCTTTACTATGCCAAAGGGTCGACTAAAGAGGCTAAGACATGGTTGAAGCGTTCTGTTAAAAACGATGGTAAGGGCGCTTTGGGTGTTGCTATTATCGCTTTTGCTCAGGCACAAAACCGTAAAGACTATGAGAAGGTGATGGAAAACTTGATCAACGCGCCTAAAAGTGACCTTCGTGATGCATTGATGAATGTTAGTCGTGATCTCTCTCATAATCGTGACGAATCATCCGCTAAAGAGTATCTGCTCTTGGCAGAACTTTACTATTATGATCGTATCGTTCATCCTGATCTCAAGATAGCACTCTACTTAACGAACCAAGCCGCGCGTAAAGGTGACGCTAAAGCAAAAGAGCTGATGGGCGATGCTTACTGGCGTAGTAACTACACAGTAGACACTCTGATGGTAGCGCCTCAGACAGGCAATGCGCTCAATGTAGCCTTAGAGTATTATCGAGATGCCTCTGCGCTAGGAAATTTAGATGCCACAGCAAAGTTAGGAAAACTGCATATTATTGGTCCACGTAACTTGCGCCGTATTGATTATGGTGTTCAGTTGATCTTAAAAGCGGCAGAGGGTGGAAGTGCTATTGGTGCACAGATGGCAGGTGAACTCTATGCCAACGGACAAGGTGTTCAGCACAATCCACAAAAAGCACTTCAATGGTATAAAAAAGCGACAAAGGTCTGTGATGTGAACCGTGTCTTGGCAAACTATTATGGCAAAAGTAAAGAGGGCGAGGTCTATGCTAACGCGTACAAAGCATGTTTGGCTAAAGGTTCTACAAAGCGTCAATATCACCTCTTGTTTGAACCTTTTTAGTCATAGGCTTTAGAGTAAATAACTTCTATGCTAGAATAATTTCAACAAAATACTAGGTAGGACCATGAACAACGAAGCGATGCTAAAACAGCTTGGATATGCACCCAATGAAGCACTATTAAGTCAATTCGACAGAATTGTCACTAACACCAACTCTTTTGAGAAGATCCAAAAACATATTTTAGATCTTCACGAACACCTTAAAGTCGATGATTCGCATGTTGCGATGTCTAACAGTGAAGACTACTTCAAGATCAAGATCGAAGCACCGAGTCCTGAACGTACACAAGAGGCGATCGAAAAAGTGGATCGTTTTGCTGACAAATATAAGGTCGCACTGAAACAAGTCGAAGGTAAAAATACATTTTATATCCTTGGGTTTGACAAATAGTTGTCCATAGAACCCATCACCCAAGAAGGGTTTGACCTTTTAACCAAAGAGTTTAAGTACCTTAAAGAGGTTGAAAAACCAAAAGTAAGCCGTGAAAAAGAGATCGCAGCTGCCTTGGGTGATCGTAGTGAAAACGCAGATTACCATGCGGCTAAAGAGAAACTACGCCATATAGATAAACGTCTATTCTTCCTTCAAAACCTACTTCACAAAACGCAGATTATTGACCCCTCTACCCTTGAACATACCCGCATGCATTTTGGTGCGACGATCACCTTGCTTAACCTAAATAGCGATGAAGAAGAGGTCTATACGATCTGTGGGACGTATGAGAGCGAGCCTGAAAATGGTCTCATTACGGTGCATGCACCGCTTTCTAAAAAGATGCTTGGTAAAGAGGTTGGAGATGAGTTTAGCCTTGATCTGCCCAATGGTAGAGGCGAATACGAAGTCGAAAAGATAGAGTACATTGGTGTCTTTGCTTTAAAAAAGTCTATTAAAACTGAAAAAGAGTTTGGTTTTAGTTAGCGATCTATTCTGCTGACATGTAGCTTTGTACTCTTAAATTTTATCAATCAACTGCCTATTATTTCACCTTATTGTTTATTGAGTTTAATACTTCAAATAGAGCTTTTATCGTAATTTATTACTATATTTCTAGCTTTGAATATAAACAATACTGTAAATTGATTAAATAATAATCACTTACTTGATGTTTTATTGATTTGTGTCAATTTTTTTTCATCTGCTTTTCTTTTAAAATGTTCATTCATATTTATACTATAGAAAGGTAGTGATAATGAGTTTCTCAAATTCGATAGAGCTATTACAGTTTCACTGGATGGCCTATACCATTTACTCGTTTATGATCATTTCGGTCATAGCATGGTTCGCGTATAACCTTACAAAAAAGGAGAAGGCTAAGGCGGTGGTACGAATACCCTTTTACACCTACATGGCGTTCTTAGTAGCGGGAGGAGTGGGACACCACATTTTTACCTACAACACGGTACCTTGGGTCTCTGAAGATCTAACACGTCATGAGATTACCCCAGACAAAACCTACCATATCTCGATAGCAAAGCACCACTATAGCATGCCAAAAGAGAAGATTTTGATCGCTTGTGGTGAGAAGGTGATGTTTGATGTGGTGAGTAGTGACTTGACGTATGGTTTTGGTCTTTTTAGAAAGGATGGCTCTATGGTGACACAGATGCAGGTGAACCCTGGCTCTAAAAATGATCTTTTGTGGACCTTTAACCATAATGGTGTGTTTGATCTGATGTCAACAGAGTATTCTGGTCCAGCAGGTAACGCCATGTTCGTTCCTGATGCGGTTGAAGTAAGGGGTTGTCAACGTAAAGTAGCAATGTTAGAAGGGGGTGCCAAATGAGTTTTATGAGCGATCTTATCCACGGAGCCGATGGCAAGTTTGATGTTGATAGTTTGAGTGCCTTACAGAAGGTCACTCTTCGTGCAGTGGTGATGTCCTTTCTCTTTTATGGTCTTGCGGCCATAGAGGGGATGATCATGCGTGTGGCAACGGTGGTACCGAGTATTCCGCCTGTTCATGCACAACCTGAACATTATTTTTCTATTATGACGGTACACCCGATTGTTGGAATCTTTGGTTCGACCTACCAGTTGGTATTTGCAGCCTTCATGTTCTTAATCCCTTATTTGACGAAGAAGCCACTCTTTAGCATTAAGTTGGCGAACTTTGTTTGGATTATGATTACGGTGGGTACGGCAACCTCGTGGATTGCTGCCTTTGTTTGGCAGTATGCACCGCTGTATACGCTTTATTGGCCACTGCCTGCAGATACAGAGCAGTTTAAGATTATTGGTGGGATCGTTTTTGTGTTAGGTGTTGCGATGATTATGATTGGAACACTTGGGTTTATCTATAACATCTATGCAACCATTTTTGCACGTGTAGGGATCCATAAAAACAAGACAACAAAAGAGCTTTTAATCTCTGGTTTTGGTATTGATGGTCTCTTTAACCTCTTTCACAAGTTAACAGGACGTCAGCCTTACACAAAAGAGCCGGCACTCTCGCTTCCTGTTGTCGCCATCTTCCGTGGTACGGTGGATACGTTCTTAGATGCACTGGTCATCTTAAGTGCGGGTATCTTGGTCTTAGTCTATCTATTAGCAGATGCTGGCGGGTTAAACTGGGATGTTCATGCGGTCGATGCCCTTCTTTACAAAAACTGGTTTTGGTGGGGTCTTGACCTTGTGGCAGATGGACTTGTACTCATTTATGTAGCGGGTTCATGGTACCTTCTTGCGACCATTATTACAGGTCAAAAACTCTTTATGGAAAACGTGGCACGTGCTGCGCTGATGTTAGAACTTCTTGTTTCTTGGATGGTCTGGTCGCATCACCTTTTAGCAGACCAAGGTCAGCCGGAGATGATGAAACTGGTTTCAGGTGAGATGGTTACGGCGTTTGAACTTTTAACACAGGGACTTGCGCTATTCATCACCTTGATGACACTTTGGAAGGCACGTCCACTTAAAATGACCAATGAGTTAAAGTACCTCCTAGGTGGTCTTGTAGGTTTTGGTCTGGCAGTGCCTGCTGGTATCATTCAAGCCGATATGGCGATGAACCGTGTCCTTCATAACACACAGTGGATTATTGGTGCACACGTACATATCGCGATCTTGGTTGGTTTGACGATGACCCTTTATAGTGTGGTGTATGTCCTCTTTCCAATTGTCACAAACAATGCAAAGTTATGGAGTCAGAAACTAGCAAACATCCACTTCTGGTTACAACTTATCGGTGGTATCGGTATGGGTGCATTTATGGGTATGGCAGGACTTGATGGAATGTTACGTCGTCATATGTACTTAAATGGTGAGTTTAGTACCTATATGACCTTAGCGGCTATCTTCGGAACGATGCTTTTAAGTGCTTGGGTCATCTTCTTGTTTAACATCATTATGTCGGTGGGTCTCAAGGGGCTTATTGGGATTTTTTTACCAGCGAAAAATGATATTGCAAGTTATGGTCTTGAAGAAGAGGAAGAACTAGAACCTGTGCCTGCAAAAGCATAGATTCTGCTGTGGTTGGGCCTCATTCCCAAAATATGAGGCAAGCAACATAAAATTTTCCGAGAGCTTATTAGCCAAGCTCTCTAAAAAGTTTTAAAAGGAGAGTGATGATGGTCTATCTTGATCGTGTCGCATTAGAGATTAAAAATGTGGGTCTGTATGACCTGGTTTTACAAGATGTGCAAAATTTTCTTGGCAAAAAACGTGTGGCAGAAGCAGAAATCCGAACGCTTTTAGAGACAGAACCCAAGATTTTAGAAGAGTATAAACAGATCAATGTTGAGTACAACGTGAGTAACATTCATCTACGTGATATTGAGACAGCAGACCTAGAAGGTGAGGTAAAAAAACGTGCAGAAGAGATAAACACTAATCTTGCCCAATTAAGAGCTCTGGAAAAATACACCCTAGATTTTGAGCAGAGTTCAACCTTGGTTATCATCTTTTCCATCGAGTTTATTGTGCTCTTTTCAGTGCAGTACTTTATTATTTTACTTAACTTAAAAGAGTGGCAGTGGGAGCTTTATACACTCTTTGGATCTTCAGTGTTTATTGCCTGGTGGTATGCTAAAAAACAGCAGAAAGTCTATGCTAAAAACAGTGCAATTTTTGAGAAAAAGTATGAAGAGACGCTAGCTATGATTGATGCTTTAGTCGAAGAGGGTGCTTTAGACAAAGAGCGTCTGATCATTAAAGAGTGTGAAGAACATGTCTAAGGCTATTGTGTCACATTATCTCTATGATAGTGAGACGGCGTTAACATCGAGTGCGCTGTTTTACAAGTATCAGTTTAGACATTCTTATCGTCGTTATTTGGGATGGTTGTTTATTGCGATGGCACAGTTTGGTGTTGTTGGTGCGACGAAGCATGAGAGCTACGGCATGCTAATCGTAT
>JAJRVE010000224.1 GCA_024277445.1 Campylobacterales bacterium | reverse complement strand
AGACGTTTTCCGGGCTTAACAACAATACGTTTAACCATATAGCCCTCAGACTCATCTAGGATGGTGTAGGTTCCCCGTGGACGATGCGCTGTCACATGGATGTTTGGTAGTTCAGAGTTTCGCTCTTTTAGCTGCTTGACTACCTCTTTTACCTTCTGCGAACTTCCCTTACGAGAGATAAGAAGGGCATCAGCGGTGTCGATGATAAGCAGGTCATCAACATCGATCGTCGCAACAAGCTTTTCAGAGATAACAAGATTCTTGTTTGAATTTTGTGTGATAATATTTGCATTATCAGAGGCATTACCCTCTGCATCTTTTGGAAGCTCTTCATAGAGTGCATCAAAACTTCCAAGATCACTCCAGTCGATGTCTGAGGGAACCACTTTAACACGCGCACTCTTCTCCATCACGGCGTAGTCAATGCTGTCTTCTGGAATTGCCATCATCTCATCATGTGCGATGCGGATCATATCACCTACTTTAGCACTGTTATAAGCAGTCTGTGAAGCTTCATAAACCGTTGGAGCATGTGTTTTTAACTCATCAAGGAAGTAACCGGCTTTGAAACAGAACATACCAGAGTTCCAGTAGTAGTTACCTGCATCCAGATAGGTCTGCGCAATTACGGCATCTGGCTTCTCTTTAAAAGAGAGGACATCTTCACCATCAGCTTCGATATAACCAAAACCTGTCTCAGCATACTGTGGCGTAATACCAAAGGTGACAAGGTTGTCCGAAGCTGCTAAATCTTTCGCTTTAGCTACCGCTTCCAAGTAAGCCACTTCATCTTTTATGAGATGGTCTGAGGGTGTCACCAAAACGATCTCTTCAGGATCAAGCGCAAAACATGCAAGTGCAATAGCCGGTGCAGTGTTACGGCCGACTGGCTCAAGTAGATAGTTGGCGCTGTAATCTTTTAGCTTCATCTCTTCGATCTGGTCTACTGCTAAAAAGTACTGCTCTGCATTAGAGACAATAAACTGTGCATCACACGCTTTTTGGTTTCTCTCTACTGTCTTTTGGAAAAGAGACTCACCTTCAAAGAGTTTAACAAACTGCTTAGGCATAAGGGTACGACTCAGTGGCCAGAGACGGGTTCCACTGCCACCGCATAATATAATATTAGTCATCTTTTAGTTCCTTAGACTTTAACTTCAAGTTCTGTAATAATACAGTTATTCATATTTGATAACACTTTGTACTTCTTATGAAAATGGATGGGTAAAAAATGGGATGGTGGAGGCGTCGGGTGTCGAACCCGAGTCCAAAAATAGTTAGAAAATGGCGTCTACATGTTTAGAAACATTGTTTAGTTTAATCAGCGTTCACACAATGTGCAAGGCTAGTGCTGACGAGCCTCAAAGGTTCTTTTTACGCTGAGACAGACGCAAAATATATCTACATAGGGGTTATACTTCAGATCCTGCGTATCTAGAGTCAACAGGTGAAGCAGCCCACCGACCGAAGCCGGGGTTAAAAACTTATGCTACTGCGTAAGCTGGGCGGTAATTTGTATTGTTTGCATTTAAGCAAGGTGAGCCGCGTAACGGAAATGCTCAGTCCGACATGCAACCAGATCCCGAAACTACTCCTGTCGAAGCCAAGTCGCCCCCAGAAAAGTTTAGAACCCAATTAAAGGTTTACAAACTACATATGACATTATAACACATAGAGTTGTTGCCTAATAAAAAGTTAGCATAAATCCATAATCACGATCTTGAAAACGCTCAGGGTATGCTTGATCGTTGGAGTAACGAAATTGTGACTCATCTTGATAGCGCTGGAAGGTTGCAAACTCCATCGTGATATAGATACCTAACCATGAACTAAGACCACCTGCAATGTTACCCATAGGGTCCAACAAAAAGTAGCTAAAACTACCTAAGCCTTTTGATCCCCATATGACACCATTGTTGGCATCAAGTTTGCCCTCTAAGATATGCATCCCCTCACCCATAAATGAGCCTATAAGTGGGGTAACAATAAGGTCTTGGATAGATGGTATTTCAGCGAAGGCTTCGTATCCATACTCCCAAAAGAGCGAAGACATCACAGTTGAAAAGAGTGCCGACTCAAAAATATCCATGCCATCATTTCTTGCCATAACGTAATAGACAGCACCTGAAACAGGATGACCGATGTAGTTGATGACGAAATCATCTTGATCCCATATTGGTCCTGCCGCAACATGTTCTTTCCAACGTTCATCTAATGGTTTTTCTTGTAATTGTTCAAGATCCCAATTTGAGACACTTTGAGGCAGTGCCGCGATGACACCAATACCAGCGATCAAAGCGAACTGTGTATAGAGAAGATCCTCCGTTAGTGCTCTAGCCTCGCCACTCATAGACTGGTTAACATTAATATCTTCTACCACATAATCTTTATCGAGATCAGGATCTAAAAGTCTATATTGTGGTTTTAACAGTGAAGTTTTAGAGTGCTGATCCCAAGCACTGTGAAACTGCTCATCTACGGGTGCTAAAGGCTGATCAATAATAGCTGAAGAATTATAGGCAGGCTTTAAAGGTGGAAAAGACTTCAACGCGTCATATAGCTTAGTTGTAGCCTGTAAAGGTATGGCTATTGCTATCAATAAAAGAAGTTTACAATAGCGCATATAGGGTAAGTTTACTCGTTGATCTTCTGTTTGATCTCACTTGCGATCGAACAACATCTATCGATCTTTTGCTGATAGTTCAGATCATCTTGTAACAAGACATTAACAAAAGCAGAACCAACAATAACACCATCAGCACCTTCTACTTTCTCTTTTGCCGTCTTTTCATTAACCCCAAAACCAACATAAACCGGTGTCTGCGTATGTGATTTTATAGACGTCAAGATGGGCTGAAGGTCTTCACTTTTTCCACTACCCGTAATACCAGCGTAAGCCACAAGGTAGATAAATTTCTTAGCATTGGCTACCACCTCTTTAACCCGAGCATCATCGTCAGTTGGTGCTACAAAAGAGATGTTACTTACATTGTTGGCATCAAAGAGCGGTGCGAAAGCATGTGCCTCTTCATGTGGAAGGTCTGGGATGATCATACCTGTTACCCCAATCTCCTGCGCTTTGTTTAAAAGTGCTTCCATCCCATACTGATAAAATGGGTTGAAATAGCCCATCCATAGAGTGTCCACTTTAGGTGCTATCCCTGCAGAGACATCAAGAACATCGCTAAAACGAAGCCCTTTTTGTAGTGCTAGAAAGTTTGCTTTTTCGATCACAGGGCCATCTGCTACCGGGTCAGAAAAAGGAACACCTAATTCAAGTGAGTCAACACCATTTTCACCTAAGGCTAGGCCTAAGTCTACAGTAAATGATTTTTCAGGAAAACCTGTTGTAATGTACGCTACCAAATGTTTCAAGCTGACTCCAAAAGAGGTATATAGTATATAAATGCAATATTTAATCGAAATTGTACCACTTTAGGATAAAATCACGTTAATTAGACAAATTTATGAAGATTAAGATAACCATGATGAATAAAAAACTCTCTATTACCAAGATACTTAAGGCTAAAGGTGAGCATCCTTTAACGATGATCACCGCCTATGATGCTCTTTTTGCCAAGCTATTTGACCCCATCGCGGACATCATCTTAGTGGGTGACAGTCTCAACATGAGTTTTGCGGGTAAGGCGGACACACTCAGTGCCACCTTAGAGCAGATGATCTACCACACACAAGCTGTCTGTCAAGGTGCTGAAAATACCTTTATCATTGCCGACATGCCTTTTGGTACCTACGTCACACCTGAACGTGCCTTGGACAATGCAACACGCATCTTCCAAGAGTCTGCTGCCGATGCAGTCAAGATAGAGGGTGGTGAAGCCAAGGCTGAAACCATCGCTTACCTTGTTGACAATGGCATTGCTGTTTGTGGGCATATAGGTCTACTACCTCAGTCCGTTCGTGGCGAAGGAGGTTACAAGGTCAAAGGTAAAACAGACGCTGAAGCAACACAGCTAATCGCTGATGCTAAAGCCGTTGAAAATGCGGGTGCTTTTTGTATCGTCATAGAGGGAGTTAAAGCGGATGTCGCGACCTTAGTGGCCAAGTCTGTGAGTGTTCCGGTTATTGGTATCGGTGCTGGAAACGGTGTTGATGGCCAAGTCTTGGTCTTTTCAGACATGTTAGGTCTATTTGAAGCCTTTACCCCTAAGTTTGTCAAAAAGTATCTTAATGGTGCCGACATGGTTAAAGAAGCGGTACAAAACTACAAAGATGAAGTCGAGTCTCGTCGTTTTCCTGATGAGATACACACCTATTAAGATGCGTGGTTTTTAATGGAACGTATGGTTGAGATAGAGCAGTTTGATGCTGAAGAAGTCAGTGAAACGACACTACGCCCCGATGCTTGGAATGAGTACATCGGTCAAGAGCAGATCAAAAAGAACCTTGGTGTCTTTATAGAAGCTTCTAAAATGCGCGATGAAGCCCTTGATCACACCCTCTTTTATGGTCCTCCAGGTCTAGGTAAGACAACACTCGCCCTTATCATTGCCAATGAGATGAACACGAACATCAAAGTCACCGCAGCACCTATGATCGAAAAAAGTGGCGATCTTGCTGCCATCATGACGAACCTAGATGAGGGTGACATCTTGTTTATTGATGAGATACACCGGCTTTCGCCAGCAGTCGAGGAGATACTCTACTCTGCCATGGAGGACTTTAGACTTGACATTATCATCGGTAGTGGACCTGCCGCGCAGACCGTTAAGATCGATCTGCCACGTTTTACCCTTATCGGTGCGACCACCCGTGCGGGTATGCTCTCCAACCCCCTACGTGATCGTTTTGGTATGAGTTTTCGTATGAACTTCTACTCTCCCGATGAGTTGGCTAAGATCATTACCCAAGCTTCCAACAAACTCGATAAAGAGATCATTAAAGAGGCTGCCTTTGAGATAGCAAGACGTTCGCGGGGAACCCCACGTATTGCCCTGCGCCTCTTGCGTCGGGTACGTGACTTCGCCGATGTTGCGAAAGAGTCTAGCATACTCCATGAACGTACCAACTTTGCCCTCGAACAGCTCGGCATCAATACCTACGGTTTTGACGAGATGGACATTCGCCTCTTAGAGTATCTTATGCAAGCCAAAGGTCGTCCGATGGGGCTTAGTACCATCGCTGCAGCACTGAGTGAAGATGAAGGAACAGTTGAAGACGTTTTAGAACCTTACCTTTTGGCCAATGGCTACTTGGAGCGAACAGCACGAGGACGTGTTGCTACCCAAAAGAGTTATGAAGTCTTAAAATTTCAATCCCCCAACCAAGAGCAAAGCCTCTTTGATGACTAAGAAGGCACACTAATGGCGCAAGTCAAACCACAATACATCATCTTCACCCTACTCGCATTTTCTATGTACTGGATGTACCTACTCTATCAACCTTTTTTACTCTCCATCATGATCGCTTCACTACTTGCTATCTCTACAGTAGGCTTGCAACGTCGACTTGAAGAGAAGAGTGGTTCTGTCTTGTTAGCTGCCCTGCTTTCGACCATCGTCCTTGCCCTGCTCTTTTTTGCACCACTTGGATATTTTTTAACGACCTTTACCATTAAACTCACTACCATCGATATTACTCATCTTGAGAAGATCTATGTAAAACTTAATGACTGGACGCACAACCTACCAACATATCTATTATTTTTACAACCCTATGCAGAGGAGAGTCTCAAAGACTTACAGGTAAATGACTTAGCCACTTACAGCCTCTCTCTCGCCGCACAGATAGGAAAGTACAGTGCCAACTTTTTAAAGACCGCGATGCTTATCATCATCTTTTACTTCTTTTCACTTTACTATGGAAAGACCATCTTTGACTACATCAAACGTGTTGTCCAACTCCCACAGCAAGATGCGACACTCCTAAGTTTTGAGCTCTCTTCCATGATGAGTGTAGTTTTCTACTCCATCTTAACCACCGCCGTCTTTGAAGGTGCACTCTTCGGAGTAGCCGTTGCCTTCATGGGCTACAATGGTCTACTCTTTGGCATACTCTACGGTTTTGCCTCACTCTTACCTATCGTTGGTGGTGCACTTATGTGGATCCCATTTATGGTTTACGAACTTTCTATTGGTAACACAGGAAGTGCTATCTTCATCGTCCTCTACTCCATCATCGTTATCTCCATCATAGCGGACACCATCATCAAGCCGGTCATCATCAAAGAGATCAACCTAAGAATTGTCAACGCAGAAGGTCAAAAAAACGAGGTACTCATCTTCTTTTCTATCGTTGCAGGACTGGGAGCTTTCGGGTTTTGGGGAATGATATTAGGGCCTGCGATTACAGCATTTTTCTTAGCACTGTTAAAACTAATAGAGCAACATCAGAGGATTCATAGCTAAAGAGAGCTGTTTTGTTTATACGCTTAAGAACAAGAGCTTTATCAACAGATTACGCAGATTTAGCAGATTAAGAGCAGGAGAGTGGAACGCCAAACTTGTTTAGTCTAATAGCCGCAGACAAGTCAGCGGTTCCAAGAGAGCAAAGCGAATCTTAAAAAAGCCCATCACTCCGTGAAGTCATAGATTTGGTGCAGTTTGTGCTGAAGTGATCCCGAAGGCGCACTAGTGTGCGTTGAGAGGTGAACTGAAGTGCAAAATGCGCCGAAGCTATGACTTCACAAGTTTGTTATTGAAGTAGATCCAGAGTATTACTGCTACTGTCATCATTAAGGCACTCAAGGTCTGCCCCATGGTCAACCATCCACCAAACAAAAAGCCCAGTTGAACATCAGGTTGTCGCCAGAACTCCGCCACAAAACGCATAAGACCATAAACAAAACCATAAAGTAAAATAAGATCACCATTGAAGCGTTTATAGTGACGATAAGCAAGGATGACTAAGAAGACCACCAATCCCTCTAGTAGTGCTTCATAAAGCTGTGAGGGGTGACGGAGTACGCCATCTACATAGATACCCCAAGGAACATCAGTAGCTCGACCCACTAGCTCTTGGTTTAAGAAGTTACCAACACGTCCAAACATATAACCTATCGGCACTGCTAAGGCGACAACATCCATGATCACTCCAAAAGAGACCTCTTTATGGCGTTTGTGGTAGTAAAGTGAGCCTAAGAACCACCCTATAACCGCGCCATGGTAACTCATACCACGGATTCCAACGAAGTCGCCATCTTGGTTAAATGGATTAAATATCTGCCATGGATGTATGAGGTAATAACTGGTGTTTGAATCATAAAAGAGAATGTACCCTAGACGCGCGCCCAGGATAATACCGATCTCGATATAGATAAAGTAATCATCTAGCTGTTTTTGTTCAAGGGGAAGTTTGTCACGCGTTACGATGCTTTTAGCAACATAAAGTGCACTCACCAAGGCGAGTACATACATCATGCCATACCAATGGACTGGGAACGAAAAGACGTGAAACGCTATGGGGTTAAAATGGTCGTATATATGATTCCAATAATCCATGATTATCCTTAAAAAGTGATGACTTTCCAGTCAGATTGTAACGCTTGAGTCAACAGTTCGCCCGTATGCATGATCTCAACACCTAAGGTTTCTAACTGATCACTCACACCATAGTCGTCGCTACAGACAACACAAGCAGAGGTCTTAACACCGCTTGCTTGTACTGTTTTCAACATCGATTGAAGTGCTTCGTTCTCAGCAAGAACACGCGCCGATGGTCCCCAGATCATAAGATGTGCTTCATCCCAATACCCTCGCTCTAAGATAACACTGCTGTAAAGCAAGATCATCTTTTTCGCGACTTCTACCTCTTCGGTAGACCAGACAAGCAGAAGTTTATTGGCCACGTTTCGCCTCATACGCAAGGCAGGCCAAGATATCATCTTCTGTTAATACAGGGAAGTAGTTGCAGATAGCTTCGCTATTCATTCCATCTTCAATCATCCCTATGATATCTGTCACAGCGATACGGCTGTTGGCAACATACGCCTTACCGGATGAGCGTTTTGTAGGAGTGATCTCTATGTGTTTACTAAGATCGATGACAGTTGCCTCACTCATTTAGCGTTCAACGCTTCAGCAATAAGCTCTATCGGGTTTTTAAAGATAGTCTCTTCGTTACCCGCTTGATAAAGAGAGTCGTTGATCTGCATACGACAGGCTGAACACTCTGCAGAGACTACTTTTGCCCCTGTCTCTTTGATCATCGCCGCTTTAGGAACACCCGCTGCTTTAGCAAAGTGGTACTTTTCTGTCTGCATCGTCACCCCACCAAAACCACAGCAAGCATTGGAGTCACTCATCTCAGTCAAAACATAGTTCTGTTTGATCAGTTTACGCGGTTCTTGATGAATCCCTTGCATCTTGCGTGCATGACATGGATCATGATAGGTAACCGTCAAGTCACTTCTACCTTTTGATGCCAAGAGATGCTCAAGATGGGTATGGTTTTCTAACCACTCTGTCGCCATAAAAATCTTGTTCTTAAGTTTAATCGCACGCGCTTTCCATTCGGGTTGATCATGGAAGTAGTGTTCATAATCTATCTTGAGCATCGCCGAACAAGTCGCTTCGGGAACAATAATCGCTTCAACATCATCAATAAAACTCTCGAAGTACTCGATGTTCTTTTTAGCGTTATGATCAACCGTGTTAAAGTCTCCTGTAAAATAAGCAGGCGCGCTACAACAGAGCTGTTTTTTAGGGATGAAGGCATCGATCTCAAGTGCTTCTAAAATGCTAAGTAGCCCTTTACCAATCTCCGTGTAATTATAGTTCGCCAAACAACCAATGAAGATAGCCACCTTACGTTTACCGCCATTAGAGATGTTCTCCGGATTAGCGTTCATAAATGAGGTCTTACCCATACTTGGAAGCATACGATCCTTTTTAATGATCGGCATCGTGAAACGCGGCTCCATAGAGTTCTGTTCTGCTTTGATCTTGAAACCACAGGTTTGGAAGACATAACCTAGTTTGAAAAGAACGTCCATGGTAAAACGATGACGAAGCAAGTAGAAGAAGGCACGCTTGAAAAAAGCAATACCAAACTTGTCTGCGATGTCAGCGCGTACTTGCTCGATAATCATGTCTGTTGGCAGTGACTTCGGACAGATATCGACACAGTTCGTACAGAGAAAACAGCTCTCAAAGATATCTTTGGCTGTCTTATCGAGCTCTAACTGACCATTTTGGTAAGCCCCTAAAAGGTCAATAAAACCACGAGGAGAAGTGACCTCATCGGCATTGACATTGTGAATAGTACAGACAGGAATACACATACCACACTTAATACACTCATCACTTACTTCTGTATAGTTAAAGATGTCCTCTGGACGTTTAATACTACTCATCTACACTGTCTTTGAAAACGTTTTCTTTGAACCAGCATGTTTGTTCATGTAAGCATCAAAGACCATGGCAATGTTTCGAATGAGCAGTGTACCTGTCTCTGAACAGGTGATGTGATTACTATCCATAACGACTAACCCCTCTTCTATAAAGGGCTGAAGGTCAGGAAGGTCCTCTTTAAAGTAGGTGTTGAAGTCCACATCAAACTCTTCGTTGAAACGTTTGATGTCCATCTTGAAGTTACTCATGAGCTCCATTATGACGTGCTGACGGATCATGTCATCTTCGTTGAGCATCACGCCACGTTCAAACGGTAACTTACCTGCTTCGATTGCTGCTTCATACTCTTTCATATCTTTAAAGTTCTGTGCGTAGTAGTCAACACCCTCACCGATAGAGGTCAAACCACCACCCACTAAGTCTGCACCACCTTTTGTCGTGTAGCCCTGGAAATTACGGTGAAGTTCACCCTTCTCGATGGCCTTAAAGAGTTCATCTTCAGGCTTGGCGAAGTGATCCATACCGATCATCTTATAGCCATTGGCAGTCAGATAGTCGATGGTGTATTGCATGATCTGTAATTTTTCATCAGGAAGTGGCAAAGTCGTCTCATCGATCTTGCGCATGGTCTTTTTTAGCCAAGGCACGTGTGCGTAGTTAAAGACTGCAAAACGATCAGGGTTGAGTGTTAACGCTAGACGCAGTGTCTCTTTAAAAGTCTCTAATGTCTGGTAAGGAAGTCCGTAGATAAGGTCAACATTAACCGAGACCATGTTGTACTTACGGGCTAAGTCCATCGCTGCTTTAGTGACATCATAGGGCTGAACACGGTGCACAGCGATCTGTACTTTTTCATTAAAGTCTTGGATACCAAAGCTTACACGGTTAAAGCCCTGCTCGCTCATCACACGCATCTGATCTTCATTGATGTGACGAGGATCGATCTCACACGATATCTCAGCATCTTTACTGAAGTTTTTGAAGTGTGACTTGATCATCGTAATGATCTCTTCTAACTGCTCCGCCGTAAAAAAGGTCGGTGTCCCTCCACCAAAGTGCATCTGGATGACCTCACGAGAGGTGTCAACATGCTTCACTAAAATGTCGAGTTCACGTTTGAGGTATTCCATGTAACGTAGCATCTTGTCCTCTTTAGAGGTAAAGACCACATTACAACCACAGAAGTAACAAGCATTACGACAAAATGGGAGGTGAAAGTAAAGAGAGAGCGGACGAGATGGATCTTGTGCTTCGAGTTTGTTGATGTAAGCATCGTAAGTAAATGTGTCTTTAAACTCTAAGGCAGTTGGGTAAGAGGTGTACCGAGGACCGGGTTTAGAGTACTTAATGTATTTGGCAAAATCTAGCATATTCGTCCTAATGAGGGGAGCATATCCCTAATATTAATACGCGATAATACCTTTGAAGTGTTGAAAAAGGGGTTAATCTCTCTAATTACTTCATATATTACGCCACCAACTAAACATATCATTTTCAATGAGGGTAGTTTTGTGCATAATCAAGGCAGATGTTAACCTCATTACCATACTTTGCGTGGGAATGTACATGATCTCTTCTGCAATGATGTATGCTAAACAACTCTTTTGATAGCTAAACTTTTAGTATGCATTCGAACGTACAACGTGGGAACGAGGAGATATCCATCTCCTAAAATCCAACGGTTTTTTTTGTTGCACTATAATTTAGACAAGTAAGATTAAAGGACAAACAATGCGACAGTATGAAAGTTATCGATGTGAAAAATGTGGAAATGTTGTAGAGGTACAAAATGTAGGTGGCGGTGAGTTACACTGCTGTGGACAAGCGATGGTAAACATAACAGTTGATCTCACACTAGTCAACCTGTTAAAAGCTTTTGCAGGTGAGTCTCAGGCACGTAACCGTTATGAGTACTACGCTAAAGTGGCTCAAAAAGAGGGTTATCGTGATATTGCAGCCCACTTCCAGCGTGCGGCTGACAACGAAAAGCAACATGCCAAACTAGAGTTAGCACTCCATAACCGCATGAAAAATAGCTCCGAAGATTCATGGGGAGACACCATCGCCAATCTTAAAGATGCCATCGCAGGTGAGTCTTATGAAAACATCACCATGTACCCTGACTTTGCAGCAATCGCAAAAGAAGAGGGACACTCAGAAGCAGCAAGACTCTTTAAAAACATTGGACATGTTGAAGTCGAGCATGAGAAGATGTATCAAGAGTTGCTTGATCGTTTGAGTGAAGGGCATGAGTTTGAAAGTGAGGATGAAGAAGTCTGGATCTGTGAAGTGTGTGGTCATGTTCACTATGGCAAACGTGCGCCTAAGAAGTGCCCTGTCTGTTCACACCCAGAAGCTTACTTCTCTCGTAAGGTAGAGACAAAATAGATACTACTCCTCGTTCCCATGCTTTGCGTGGGAATGTACATAATCTCTTCTGCAATGATGTATGCTAAACAACTCTTGTGATAGCTAGACTTTTAGTATGCATTCCCACGTATAACGTGGGAACGAGGAACCCCGACAAAAGTAAGGACTACATCAAAACAGTCAGAGGTATCGGTTATACGATGCATTAAAGCGTCATAGTCGCTTTTCTCCCTAAAAAAACTTCCCTTTCTTCTCACTCGCTCTTTTTATAAATTGTAATAAATCACCTTTATATCACCTTTATATAATTTGTGCTAAAACTGTATAGAAATAGTTTTTAATACATCAAAAAAACTTATAAAAGGTAGATTATGAGTCACAAGATATTAATTGTTGAAGATGACGAAGTCACCGCACTGAACCTTAAGATGTCCCTTGAGAAGTTGGATTACGAGGTTGTCTCTACAGCGGACACCGTTATCCAAGCACGTAACAAGATCAAGATCTATGAACCTGACATCATCTTGCTCGACATTTCACTTCAAGAGATCAATGATGGCATTGAACTGGCTCACTTTATCCATGATAAGCATGGAATCCCTTTTATCTTTTTAACCTCTCACTTTGAAAATGAGATCATTGAAGAGGCAAAGACCTGCGAGCCTTATGGTTACATCGTTAAGCCATTTGATCCGCAATCCCTTCATGGCACCATACAGATGGCACTCTACAAATATGAAGAGGAGAAAAAACGTGACGAAGATCTAAGCACCCTCAAGTCAGACAAAGACCATCTTGAAAAGCTTCTCTTTGCTAAGAAGATCTCAGACAAGCCTATCATCCCTTTTGGAGAGGGATACCACTTGGACATCGACTTAGACAAGGTCTTTTACCAAGACAAAATGCTCAAACTCACTAAAAAAGAGAACACCTTTATACGCCTACTTGTTGCTCAACTCGGAGTGATCGTTAGTTTTGATCAAGCGGTTAATTATGTCTGGGAAGATGAAGGTGCTACCGAGAACAATGTACGTACACTGGTTTGGCGTCTACGTAAGCTTCTGCCAACACCGATCATTAAAAATGCTTCGGGTATTGGGTATTACATCGAAGGTTAGGCCTTCTCTTCTACTTCTGTAAACGCTTCTAACATCGCTTCATAAATCGCTTCAAAATCAAAACTGTCATCTTCTGCATACGATGCCTTTTCAAGTTCATACGCCAATGCGACAATGCTTTCTATGCGAAAATTACTGCTCGAACCTTTAATTGAGTGTGCCAAATGACCAATCACTTTATAGTCACGCACCGCAATCACTTCTTTTAACTCCTCTAGACTCTCATGCATCTTTTTGGTGTAGATAGCCATGAGACGAACCACCTGTTCTTCATCTAACATCAACTCTTCTGCCAACTTAGCAACATTAATACCTAAGGGATGTTCTTGTGTGGTTGTAAGAACATCAAGCGTTCCGGTTACTTCACTACTCTCACGCTCTTCTAAGAAGTGACTTAACATCGCTTCCATCTCTTTCAGCACTATGGGTTTACCTAAAAATTCATCATAGCCTTTAAGAGGACTCTTCTCTTTTTCACCTTTTAAGACATTGGCGGTCAAAGCGACAATAGGAGTCGGTCTACGTTGATGTTTTTTCTCAAAGTTTCGGATCTCGGCCGTTGCTTCTGAACCACTTTTACGCGGCATCTGCTCATCCATCAAGACCAAGTCAAAACTGCCCGACTTAAAGCGCATCACCGCCTCTTGACCATCGGAGGCGATAAGGTAGTGCAGACCATAACTCTCTAAAATAATGCGAATAAGTTCTTGGTTAGCCCCATTGTCCTCTGCTACTAAGATGTTACCCTTGAAAAGACGCTTTTTAGGCAGGTCAGGTAAAAGTGACGCATCATTCTCTTGGGAGAGGTGAAGTGACTCTAAAAAAGTGTGGTAGAGCTTAGAGCAGTAGATAGGGAAATAGAGCGGTGTAATGTTCTCTGTATGCTCATAACGGTTGTCAAAATAGTCCATGATGGAGACAGAAGGAAGCATCTGTGCAGCGATCTTACTCCGTAAAGCCTCACTCGTCTCTGCATCAGAAAAGAAGAGTAGATCATAGGCATCTTTCGTAAGTTCATCGATAAAGATCACATCTAATTCGAAGATATCTAAATAGCGTTGTAGTGACAACATTGTTTTAGAGAGTTTTCCATCTTGACGCAACAGTGCCATGGTTAGCTTTTTAAACGGTTCAATGTTGAACATCTCAAAGGTCTTTACCTCATGTGCGATCACGGGGATCTCAAGTGTGAAGACACTCCCCTCACCTAAGGTAGAGGTCACAAAGACATCACCATCCATATGTTCTGCAAGCTTTTTACAGATGGCCAGACCAAGACCGCTACCCCCTGTAAAACTACCGGAGTGTCTTGCTTGAGTGAACGCATTAAAAATGCGTTCTTGGTCTTCTTCTGCTAAACCAATACCATTGTCTTTAATACTAATACGCAGTATGCCATCGTCACAAAAGGCTTCTAGTTCAACGACCCCTTAAGGCGGCGTGAACTTAATAGCATTACTGATAAAGTTAGCAATGATCTGTTTAATACGAAGTGGATCTGCCTCAAGTTCATAAGGGATGTAAGGATCAAGATAAGCCAGCATGGTAATCTCTTTCTCATTGGCACTGGCCACAAAAAGTTCTAAGGTATGAGTCAGT